>JANNVM010000373.1:0-1698 GCA_031414455.1 Verrucomicrobiota bacterium | reverse complement strand
CGGCTCACGACGGCGAAGTCGCTGAGCACACGCCGCAGCACCGCGCCGAGATTGCTCTCATCCAGCGCCGGCAGCGGCGACCATTGCGGCGTGGTCCAGGTGCTCTGGAGCTTGAGCCGCGGCGCATCGTGAAGGCGGCGGCAATCCAGTTCGCACACGGTGTGGCCGTGGTGCTTCACTTTGAGAATCCCGGTGCCGTCGCTGCTGCCCAGCACCGTCAGTTCCGTCTCATACACCGCCGCGAGTTCACGCAACCTGTCCAGATTCTCATCCTTCACTGACAAAACCATACGCTCCTGGCTCTCGCTGAGAAAGATATGCCAGCTCAGCAGTCCCGGCTGTTTGAGCGGGGCGTTATCCAGCAAAATCTCGCCGCCGGTTTCGCTGAGCATTTCACCCGCCGCGCTGGAGAATCCGCCCGCGCCGCAGTCGGTGATGCATTCGATCAGCCCCTGCGCCCGCGCATCGAGCACGAAATCCGCCGCCTTCTTTTCTTCGATAGGATTCCCGATTTGCACCGCCGTCTGGTCCTCCTCGTGACTGCCCGTGCCCAGCGCCGCACTGGAAAACGTCGCGCCCTTCAGTCCATCCATGCCCGTCTTGCCGCCCACCGCGATGATGATATGCCCCGGCTTCACTTCCTTGGGAATATCCGCGCTCGGGATGATGCCGGCGGTGCCGCAGAACACGAGCGGGTTATAGATAAACGTATCGTCAAACTGGATCGCACCGCCCGTCGTGGGAATGCCCATGCGGTTGCCGTAGTCGCGCACGCCGCGCACCACGCCGCGCATGATGCCCAGCGGATGGATCACATCCTTCGCGCGGATGTCCTCCTGTTTTGTGTCAGGCCTGCCAAAACAAAACACATCCAGCGACGCCACCGGCTTCGCGCCCTTGCCCGCGCCGAGAATGTCGCGGATCACGCCGCCGAGGCCGGTGTTCGCGCCGGCATACGGCTCGATCGCACTCGGGTGATTGTGCGTCTCCACCTTCAAACACGCCGCCAGCCCAGGATCGATCTCGATGAATCCCGCGTTGTCCGTGAACGCACTGAGCACAAACCCCGGCTTCTTCGCCATGATTTCCTCACTGATTTTGCGAATGAACGTCTTGAAGATGCCATCCACCGTCTCCTCCACCCCGTCCACCGTGTGCGTGATCTCCGCGGAGAAAATCCGGTGCTTGCAGTGCTCACTCCACGTCTGGGCGATGACCTCCAGTTCCACATCCGTCGGCTCCCGGCCCGTCTCCTTATAATACGCCTGCACCGCCAGCATGTCCTCACGGCTCAGGCTCAGTTTCATCTCTTTCGAAATGCCGTGCAGAGCCTCGCCATCGAGGTGCAGAAGGGGAATCGTGCGGTAACAGGGGCGGTCGTCAGTCGGTGCGCTCATGCGGCACAAAGCAGGCCGATGGCGCGGAGTCAAACGGCGGAAATGAGACCCCTGCTCCGGCGCTAATAAAGGGGAGGCTCGTGACCCCGCGCCCGCCGGGGGCTCCGCGGCGCAGCTTAACTTCAATGCCTTTAAGGTTAGCCTTCAGACGCGCCGCAGGCGCTTTGGACTGCGGAGACTTGTCCTGATCTTTATCCACAAACTAGAAAATATCGGTCGTACAAATTTTATAGTAGGTATTGTCAGACGGATGCTAACGCAATCCAAGTCCCCTGAAATTCCATTTCCTCTCAATTTGTCC
>JANNVM010000372.1:0-2480 GCA_031414455.1 Verrucomicrobiota bacterium | reverse complement strand
GCCTTTGCCTTTGCCGGTGGCGACGACTTCGACGCTGCCTTCGCAGGAGGGGCATTTCATTTTTTCACCGACCGTCATCATTTTGATGTGGGCGTCGCTACCGGCGACTACCTTCTGAACCATGGTGTGTTTGCACTTGGTGCAGGTCATGGACATGGAGTCGCCGGGCTTGAGTGCTTCCGCCTGCGCCTGCGTCATGATGTGGTTCATGTGGACCATGTCATGCGCTGGTTTGGCTGTCTCTTTCGCCGGCTCTGCGGCGCGGGCGGTGCCGAGCAGCCACACGCCGGAGGCCAGCGCGAGCGTCGTTCCCAGGCTGAGGATGAATTTGCTGAGGACGTTGTGGTTCGATTTCATTTTGGTGTCTTTCATGTGTTTGGTTTGGTTGGGTTTTTGTTTGTTTCGCGAACGAAGCGTTCGCAAATTCAATTCCGAATGCGGTCGCATGGAGCTTACCCGCAGCAGCAGCCGGCCTTTTCCGTTGGTTTCGCGCCGGCGGGCGCGGACAGAAACTTTTGCCGGCAGTGGTCGCTGCAAAAGTAAAATGTCTCTCCCTCGCGTTCGGCGTGGAGGGCAGTGGCTTTGTCCACGGTCATGCCGCAGACGGGGTCTTTTGCTTTATCGGTTTCCTGGCTCATGGGTGTAGTCCTTTCAGGCAAAGTTGGTGTCGGTTGGAAGGGTTACTTGCGGTGATTGCGGTGGTCACCGGTACCGTTCATGTGGTCGTCGTCTTTGGTCGTGTCGTCCTTGCTGCAACCGGTGCCGGCGAAGACGGTGCCGAGCACTGCCAGCGCGATCAGCGCCGGACGCAGCCAATGTGAAGGCGTCGTTGCGCTACGCGCGCTGTGGATGGAGTTTTTGATGTTCATAACTTTGTCGTTTTTGTTTGGATTTGTTTTTCGTTGCAGCGGATCGTGCGCCCCAAAACCGCCTCACTTCTGAACTTTGGTTTCTTCGATCTGATCGAACACGCGGAGAGTGTAGCCGCCTTTGATTTCCTCTTTGCCGGTGGCTTTTTCCCCGGCGGGAGCAGTGCTGTAGAGCCAGTCATCCACATCGGCGATGGACACGTGCAGGTCGGCTCCCCGCGTCACCTTTTTCAGTGTCGTGGGATCATTGTCGAGCTTCCCATGTACGAGCTTGTCATCAATATCGCTGACTTGAATCCAGAGATACTCGCCCTTCTCGCCCTCCTGGAGGCGGCCTTTGACGGCGAAATATTGACCTTTGGTGCGGGCTTTGTAGGCCGCCAGAAACTCCGGCCAGTTCTTCTCGGCCTCCTCCTGCGCGCCGATGAGTTTCGGGTCGTCGCTGCTGATGGTGATTTCTCCGTCCTCTGCGCCGGCCACGCCGGCGGGGGCGAGGTCCTGGAGCGGATCATCACTTTTCAGATGACCCGGCAGCGTCGCATCGTTGATATGAAACTGGTCCGTCTCGGGACTGTAAACGGCGAGCGTGTCCTTTTGCACCAACTGCCCGATGATCTTACCAACTTGCTGATAGACTTTACGAAGGTCTGCCTTTTCGTCTTTATCAATCCAGTCCACCGACAGCCATGCGCGGTGTTTTCGAATGGCGTCAGCTAGGGTGGGATCCTTGAGTTCGGCGGCGAGCTTGTCGCTCGCTTCAAAATACGGCTCGGCCATCGTGCTCACCGCGAATCTGCCGGCAGGTGTTTTGACAATGAACGAAGGAGACTTGGCAGTGACCGCGTCCTCCGCCACCTTCTCTCCGTCAGCGTGCGACGCCGCTTTGGCGACTGCGGCAGCATCCAGTGTGCGGGCTTCGCTCAGAAGCAGGACGAGGGAGACAAGGCGGGGTGCCTGCGCTTCGTCCGACTGCGGTTTGGATGGAGGGAGCGCTTCATCCGCGGCCCGGAGCACCGGGGAGGGAATGAGGCTGAGGGCGGCGCACAGCGCGAGGACTGCGGACGAACTTATCGAGATGGTTTTCATAGCGTTGTTTTTAATTAGAACAGGCGAATAGTGAGGGTCCGGTGGCGGCTGCGGCCATAGTTGCTGTAGCCGTAGCTGCGGTGACCCCGATAATGACGGGAGTACACCGGACGCCGGTAGGCGTGCCCGCGGTAATGTGAGTTGTAATGTGAGTTGTAATGATGGGAGTGGCTGCCCCGGCCGGAATGCCTGCCTTTAGCGTCGGCGGGCGATCCGAGGAGGGCGAGTAGGACTGCGCAAAGCAGCGCGGTGAGCCAGAGCGAGGGCTGGCGGGTGAGATGGGTTGGTTTCATAGTGGATGGGAATTGGAGTGCGGGCGGTGCGGGAAGGCGGGCGGCGCGCCCGAGCGCGCGATTAGTTGCTGCGATTGGGCATGAGGCTGTTGTCCATCCGGGGTTTTCCGGGACCACCCATCTCATGGGTGTTGCTGCCTCCATCGCCGCCGGTGCTCTGACAGCCGGTAAAGGTAAAGACAGTGAGAAGGGCGAGGCCCAGGCAGGTCAGTGTGGATTTCAGTTTATGTTT
>JANNVM010000371.1:0-6430 GCA_031414455.1 Verrucomicrobiota bacterium | reverse complement strand
GGGTAATACCCCTTGTTCAAAGGTAACGTCGCGACCTTCTACTCAATCCCCTGGGACCAAAGCGGCAGCGGCAACGGCCAATATGGCGGCAAGGCCGAGGTGTACATGGACGTCGGCGAAGCGATGGGCAGGGCGATGGTCGAGTTGCTGAACAACTAGACTTCGCGAGGCCACAGCCAGAGGGAGCCCCGTCGCCAACAAGGTGACGAGGCTTCGCGCTTCCCCATCACATCGGAAGCGCGAGCAAGATCCCGACTGCCCGTTTCACGACATCGAAAAACCATCCGCACATCTCATGAAGCTACCGAATCAACTCCTCATTCTCACGGCGGCCGTGCTGCTTTCGCCCTTCGCGGCATTGGCTGCGGAGCCTGCGACCAAGCCTGCGCCGGTCATCGAGCTTGGTGCGCCGTTTGCCGACAACGCGATCCTCCAGTGCGGGGTGGACCTGCCCGTGTGGGGTTGGAGCAAGCCGGGCACCGCGGTGACGGTGGAGTTCTCCAGTCAGAAAGGAACGGCCACGGCGGGCGCGGATGGCAGGTGGACGGTGAAGCTCAAGCCGCTCACGGCCAGCGCTGCGCCTGCGGAGCTGATCGTGAGCGACAGCGAGGGCCGGAGGGTGACGCTCAAGAGTGTGCTGGTGGGTGAGGTGTGGCATGCCAGCGGTCAGTCGAACATGGAGTGGTTTGCGGGCAAGTCGCTCTGTGCGGGGCTGGCGCAGGAGTTGGCGAAGGCGAAGGACGAGGTGCCGATTCGGGAGTTGCGGACGGATACGGTGTCGGCGCTGTATCGACAGCAGAAGGGGACTTCGGAGGCGGGATGGAAGACGAGCCGCGCGGCGGGCGATTTCTCGGCGCTGGCGCTGGCTTTTGCTCATGAGCTGCACCGGGAGTTGAAAGTGCCGGTGGGCATATTGCTGACTTCGCATAGCAACACGCGCATCGAGGCGTTTGCGGAACGCAGGGCAATCGAGGGCCACCCGGGGCTCACGGTCGATGCCGGGATGATTCACGATGGGGATGCGGGCGCGGCGCAGGGACGCGCGGCTTTTGAAAAATACTACGCGGATTTGGCGGCGTGGCAGAAGGCTTCGGCGGAGCTGGGTTTCCCCGTGGAGAAGCCGCTGAAGCGTCCGGAGCTGCCTGGAATCGCGGGTCAGTGGCGCGGGCCGTCGCAGTTTTTCAACGGCAAGATTGCGCCGGTGGTGTCGTATCCCATCCGCGGGTCGCTGTGGTGTCAGGGCGAGTCGAACTCCGGTGACGGCCGGCTTTACGCCGCGCGGATGGAGGCGCTCGTGCGCGGATGGCGCGAGGCGTGGGGGATGCCGGAGATGCCGTTCTATTTCACGCAAATGCAAAACTACGGCGCGGCGGATTCTGCGGACGTTGGGCTCGCCGATGTGCGGCAGGCGCAGCACCTTTTCTTTATGAACAACCGCGCCCACGTGGGCATGGTGGTTCAGACGGATCTCAATCCCGCGGCTCCGGGAAACATCCACTACCAGAACAAGCTCCATCCCGGCATGAGGCTGGCGCGCTGGGCGCTGGCGAAGGAATACGGACGCGACATCGCGTTCACCGGTCCCGTTTTTGAGAAATACACGATCGAGGGAAACAAGGCGGTCGTCGCGTTTGAAATGGGCAGTCTCTTTGGCGGGCTGATGGTGGGAAGCAAGGGGCTGGAGGAAGACTTCAAGGAGCCGGAGAAATTCGTGGAGCCCGCGCGGCCCACGCCCGGCGAAAAGCTGAATCATTTCAGGCTCTGCGGCAAAGACCGGAAGTGGCACGCTGCGGAAGCCGTCATCACCGGCAATACCGTGGTGGTGACGTCGAACGCTGTGCCGGAGCCGGTCGGCGTGCAATACGCCTACAGCGCGGCCCCGGTGAATGCGAACCTCTACAACGAAGCCGGACTTCCGGCGACGCCCTTCGCCGCGGTGGATGGCAAGCTCCTCTTCGAGGAAGATGATCCGGCAAAGGTGGCCGCCGAGAAGGCGAAGTATGCCCAATATACCGACCCGGATTTCCCGGTGTTCACCGTCGCGGCGTATTACCGCGATGGCGCGATCCTTCAACGCGACCGGCCCATTCCCGTGTGGGGCTTCGCGAATATAGGCGTGGAGGTGACCGTGACGCTCGGCGGTGTCACCCAGACCGCCGTGGCGGATGCGCGGCAGCAATGGTCGGTTTCCTTCCCGGCGCTGAAAGCTTCCGCGCAGTCGATCACCCTCGCTGTGAGAGCCAGCCACGGCCACAGCAAGACCGTGGAAAACATCCTCGTGGGCGATGTCTGGTTCCTCACCGGCAGCATGCAACTCACGTCCGAACCCGCCTACGATCGGCGCGACCCAACGGCCACCGCTCCCGAGCCGCTGCCGCTGGTCCGCGAGTTCCGGCGCAGAACCTCAGCCAGCACGAATCCCGTTCCGAGAAAGCGCGGATTCGAAGTGGGCGGCGACCGCAAATATCAGTCGTTTTGGCAGACCGCTGATTTTGCCGACGCGGGCGACTGCGTCTCGATGGCTGCGTATCAATTTGCCAAAGCACTCAACCGCCCCGGCATCCCGCAGGGCATCGTGACGATGTCCTCCGGGCAGGGAAAAGAGATGGCGTCGCCGCTGTCGTGGACCTCGTTTGCCGGAGTGAAAAGCGCGACCCACGCAGCGTTTCAGCCGCGCCTCAATGCGTTGCTCCTGCAAGATCCCAGCTCGGATGTTTCCCGAAAAGCCGTCGCCGCCTACGTGCAGTCGGTCAAGGCAGAGGTCGCGAAAATCGCCGCACTAACAGAGAAAGGCGCTGACAAGTCCGACGCGCCGCTGCAATTCCCCGCGTTTCCCGAACCCGGTCGCGACGGCGAAGTCAAACCCGATACCGTCCCGACGCTCGCCTACAACTGGTGCGTCAGCCCGCTCACGCCGATGTCCGTGGCAGGCGTGATCTGGATTCCCGGCACTGCAAACCTCGGCTACGCGCCCGCAGACTACGCCGCCGAACTGGAACTCTACGCGCGCAGTCTGCCCGCCGCGTTTGGGCAGGACCAAGTGCCATTCCTCCACGCCCAGCCCTCCGCCACGCTGGTGCCGGGAAGCACCGCGCCGAATATCGAAAACGCCGCGAGTGTGGAATTCGACCAATGGCCCACGAGCCTCCGCGAGCTTGCCGCTGGGCTTGGCGCTGCCGCGAACGCCAACTTGAAAACCGCCGATGAGTCGAAACAATAGAAAGTGAACACGTCGTGGGCTCACCGCGATCCGCGGCAAGGTCACCAACAAGACTTACAGCATCACCAGCATGAAACATCCCATCTCTCATCTCGCCTGCGGCATCAGCGTCGGGATTTCGCTCAGCCTTGGAGGCATCAGCGCCATCGCCGCGCCGCCGGCGCAACCCGCTGCGCTCAGTGCGGAGGGGCAACAGTTGCAGGCGCAGTATGAAGCGATGCTTGCCGGTCTGCAGGCCGGGTTTTCCAAAGCACTGCCCGCCGTGGACGACGCAAGGAGAGCGGCGCTCCAGCAGGCCCGCGCCGCCGTCGCGAAAGCCACTGTGGAGGCCAGAGCGGCAAAGGATGCGCTGGGGAAAGTCGCCACGGCGAAGGCGCTGGTGGACCATGCCAATGGCAAATGGCTGGGCGGTGCGGCAAAAGGAATCGCGACTGCGGAGGCGGTTCTGAAGAAGGCGACGACCGGCGCCGAGCGTGATGCCGCGAACAAGGAGATCGCGAAGTGGCAGGCCGACAGGGAAGCCGGACTCAAGGCGCTGGCCGAGCGTCAGGCGGCGCTGGAAGCGGCGAAACTGGAAGAACCAGAACTGGCCGCTGCAAATCAGGCCGCACAGGATGCACTTGCCAAAGCGCAGGCTGCCGAACTCGCCGCCGCGACCGCAGCGCTGAAAGACGTGGAGCCGTTCCTAACCAGCGACAAGCTCGACGCGAAACTCGTCCTGTGCGCCGTGCTGGTGAACGCCACGCCGAAGGGACTGGCAGAGTTTGCCTCGCAGGGCGCGGAGCAGGCAGCACTCGTGACCAAGCTCCTCGCCGACGAGGCGCTGATGAAAGCGATGCTCACCGCCGGTGGCGCCAAGGGCGGAAAGTATGGACAGGCGGCGCAGATTTACGCGGCGATTCAAGAAGCCAGCCCGAAGGCGAAGGACGGCCTTTTCCAAAGACTCGCCCTCGCCGTGAGCGTCGAACACGCGGTGCCCGTCACGCAGAATAATCCCAAGGCCGTCACGGACGCGCCGGAGACGGTGGACCCGGTGAAGCGTTATCTGCATTTTGAAAAGGCCAGCCTCGACGGCGAACTCGACCCGGCCTTCAAGACGCTGAGCACATGGGAACTCCGCAACGTGGTGAATGGCGATGAGCCCGACGGCATGCTGGCTTGGGGGCGCGAGATGCTCCGCAATTACCGCCCCGACCACGTGCTCAATCCCGACTACGGCTGGCGCTATTCGCGCGCCGTCACCACCGACGTGCGCTACGGCTCGCAGAATGTGAAGGACGACTTGCCCACCCTGCAAAGCTACCAGAACATCATCAAAAACGGCGGCGTCTGCGGACGGCGCGCATTTTTCGGGCGCTTTATCCTGCGCTCGTTCGGCATCCCGACTGTCCCGCGCCCGCAGACTGGACACGGAGCGCTCGCCCGCTGGACCCCTGATGGCTGGGTCGTCAATCTCGGTGCCGGCTGGGGCAGTCCCGATGCGAGCGGCGTCATGGAGCTGTCCGACGCGGATTTCGTGCTGGAGACGCAGGTCAGGAAACTCCCGCAGCAACACCTGAAAGCCCTGCGCGCCCAGTGGGCAGGCGATGCCCTCGGTGAACAGAAATATGTCAGCCTGCAACCTGGCACCGGCGGCCTCTGGAATGTGCTCGCCGTCTTTGCGAAGAAGGCCGCCGTCGCCGGTGAAAAGCCCGCCGATCCCCCCGCCCTCGGCGAGAATCTCGCTGAGGCGAACGAATCCGCCGAAGTGCGCGCCCGCGCGCTGGTGAAAGCCGCCGTAACGGAAGCCGACAGGAAAATCACCGTCGCTCCTAACGGCATCATCACCATTCCCGCCGCATCATGCAGCGGTGCCCAAATCCTCGGCAGCTTCGCCGGCAGCCATCAGCTCTTCTCCGGCGGCGGCACCATCACCTGCGATGTCGAAATCCCCATCGCCGGGAAATACGCCCTCACCGCCCGCGTCGCCACTGTGCAGGACAATCCGAAGATGCAACTCGTGGCGAACAACGCGTCACCGGTCGAAATCGCGATCCCCTACACCATTGGAAAATGGGATCAGACTCCCACCGCCGAAGTGACACTCACCCAGGGCAAAAATACCCTCCGCTTCACCCGCCCCGAAGGCAGCCGCGGCCTGAGCATCAAAGAATTTACTCTCACTCCGGTGAAGTGACCTGAGACTAGCACACTGCACATGCCGGGAGCCCCGCCCAGGAATCAACAGAAAGTCATCGCCGCCCAATTGGCCGTGCCCCTCCGGCCGGAATTCAAGGGCTCCGTGGCCACCGTTGAGACGCGCGATTTCTGGCGTGCGGCGGAACAGTTCGGGGGAGGCGGAGGTTCTGCAATCCACTGGAACGGCAATGGCGAGTCCTACTGGCTGATGGGAGAAGCGATGGGCCAAGGCATGGTCGCGATGCTGAAGAAATAAACTCAAACAAACCAAAAGCTAAATTCATGAAAAAAACACTCGGTTCACTCGCCGCTCTGGTCCGCGGGCAGGATAGCGCCTCACCGAAACCCGAGCCGGACCGGATCGGAGATTTCCACCGGCCGTCGCTACTCTGGTTGGACGGCAAGTATCACTTTCAGTATGATCGGATCCGGTCCATGCGCAGCCGGAACGAGGCGGAAACATTCTTCAAGGAGCATCCGGGCGCAGCCACGGGCAAGGCTTCTCATAACTGAACTCGATGACATTCCCGAATTCGCTCGCCCAATCCGCTCATCTCATCCTCGACGGCGCAACTGGCACCGAGCTCAATCGCCGGGGAGTAGATACCGGGCTGCCGCTCTGGTCAGCCAAGGCACTGATCAATGAACCTGATGCCAGAATCCTGCAGAACATTCATGAGGATTATCTTCGCGCAGGCGCGGACATTATCAGCACGAATACATTCCGCACGCACCGCCGCGCGCTTGCGCCCAGTGGAAACGCGGATCGCGCCCTCGAACTAACCCGCCGCGCGGTAGACATCGCCCGCGCCGCGATCGCCAATGTGGCTGCGGATAAACCGCGCTTTGTGGCCGGCTCGATCTCCACGCTCGAAGACTGCTACCGTCCCGGCCTCGTCCCACCCGATGACGAACTTCGCGCCGAACATTCCGAGCGAATTCATCACCTCATCAAATGCGGCGTGGATTTCATTCTCATCGAAACCATCAACACGCTGCGTGAAGCGCTGGTCATTGCAAAACTTGCGGCGA
>JANNVM010000370.1:0-7634 GCA_031414455.1 Verrucomicrobiota bacterium | reverse complement strand
GATTCTTGAGATGAAGGCACAGCCCGACGGTTTTCTCCTCTCTTTCACTCAGCCGGTGGACAAAACCGCGGCGGAAAAGCCTGACAGCTATAAGATGGACGCCTGGACGTGGGCGTTCCGCGCCGAATACGGCGGACCGGAAGTGGATCACGTCGCGCCTGTCGTCAAAGTGGCGGAAGTTTCCGGCGACGGTCTCAGTGTGCGACTGCACATTGAAGGCCTCGTTAAGGGCCACGTGCATCATTTGAAGAGCCCCGGAGTTCGTTCCGCGGACGGTCTCCCGCTGCTCCATGCGGATGCTTATTACACGCTGAATAACATCCCGGCGAAGTAGGCGAGGGTATGGCGATCGCGTGCCCGGGCCCGGCGGCAAGGGGTAGTTCAGGACTTTAGTCCGCTGTGGGCGTCGGCGGACTAAAGTCCCCGACTACGTTCCTGCTTAAAACGGAATCTCGTCCTCTTCGTCGAGCCCTGGCGGAAAGGCGTTGCTTTCCTGACGGGCTGCGGGAGCGTTTCCCTGGCGCTGCGGCGGCCGGCTGCGCGGGGCTTCGTCGTCGTCACTGCGGCTGCTGCCTTCGCCGCCGCCACCACCACCACCACCTTCCTTGTTGCCACCGAGGAATTCAAAGGCATCTCCGACGACTTTCAGCCGGCTCATTTTCTTGCCCGACTGTTTGTCATCCCATGAGTCAAGCTGGAGGCGGCCCTCCACATAAATCGGCCGGCCTTTTTTCATCCACTGGCAGATGACCTCCGCCTGTTTGCCCCAAAAAGTGACGTCCACAAAAGTCACCTCTTCGCGGACTTCGTTTTCCACTTTGTAGCGGCGATTGATGGCCATTCCGATATCGGTGACGGCCATGCCTTTCGGGGTGTAGCGGAGTTCGGGGTCGCGGGTGATGTTCCCCATGAGCATGACTTTGTTGAGATTGGGCATGGCAATAATTGAGCTGAGAGTCCGGCGAGTTAAGCGGCCCTGCTAAAATGCAGCAACCTGTATTTATGCAGCAACCTGTATTTTCCTGGCGGTGACGGCTTGCATTCCGGTCGAATCACCCGGCCTGAAGTTTGCTGGCGACACGGATGAAATTTCCGGTGACAGGCGCGCTGGACTTTATAGCATCCGGCTCACGATTCCAACCAACCATACTCTCACCATGAAGTTCCAGACCCCATTCATCGCCGCCAGTTTGTCGCTCACCGCCTTGCTTGCCGCCCACGACGGCACCGAGCCCGCCCCCGCCTTCAATCCTGGCGTGGTGGCGGAGGAATCCATCGCCTTCACCGCCGATGGTGACTTCAAATTTTCGACCGACCCTGGCTGGGGCGCTTTGCCCAACGGCGAGAATCCCGGGCCTACCCACGGCGGCGTGGCGCGCGACAAAGCGGGCAATGTGTATGTCAGCACGGATACGGATAAGGGCATCCTTGTGTTCAATCCCGACGGTACCTTTCAGAAGAGCATCGCGAAGGAATATAAGGCAGTGCACGGCCTCATGATGCGCGAGGAGAAAGGTGAGGAGATACTTTATGCCGCATGGCTCGGCGGCGGCCACGCACTTAAGATGAAACTCGACGGGACCGTGCTGCTCAAGATTCCCTGCCCGATGGAGAGCGGGAAATACAAGGCCCCCGGCGAATGGAAACCCACCACTGTGGACAGCGCGCCGGATGGCTCCATCTTCGTCGGCGACGGCTACGGGAAGTCCTTCGTTCACAAATTCGATGCCGCCGGCAAGTACCTCCTGAGCTTCGGCGGAGGCGGCAATGACAACGACCACTTCAACACACCCCACGGCGTCGGCGTGGATCTTCGCGGAGAGAAGCCGCTCCTGTTGGTGGCCGACCGCGGCAATGGCCGTCTCCAGCATTTCGATCTCGACGGCAAGTTCGTCGCCACCGTCGCCAAAGGCCTGCGCGCGCCCTGCGCTGTGGCCTTTGAAGGCAAGATGGTCGTGGTCCCGGAACTCCAGGGCCGTGTTACCATCCTCGACGGCAATAACAAGGAAGTCGCTCATCTCGGAACGAATCCGGACCCGAAACAGAGCGGTAATTTCAACGTTCCGCCCGCGGACTGGAGCCCGCTCTTTTTCACCGCACCGCACGGTGCCTGCTGGGACGGCAATGGGGGCGTCTATGTCCAGGACTGGAACGCCACCGGCCGCATCCGGCATTTGAAGCCGGTGAAGTAGATGATCGCGCGCTGCCTCGCAGTCGCTTTCCTGTGCACCGCATCCGTCCGCGCCGCAGGGGACGCAACCTTTGACGCGGTGGTGGATGCCGCCGCGGCGGATGTGTCGCGGCGCGCGACGGTCATCGTTGCAGACAAACAGGCGGACGGATCACTGAAATTCCGCACCACGCATTACAAAGGCGACGGCGAGGCGCGGGATTTCTGGCCGGCTTCCACTATCAAACTCTACGCGGTGCTGGCGGCGCTGGAGCAGGTTCATGCGCTCGGGCTGCCGCTGGATGTCACGGTGACCTTCGAACACAAGGACGGCAAATTCGTGTGGGTGCTGGACTGCGCACGGACGCTGCGGGAGATGTTAAGTGAGGTTTTTCTGCGCTCGTCGAACGAGGACTATACATTGCTGCTCCGCATGTTGGGGCGCGACGCGATTAACTCTCAATTCCTCACGCCGGAACGCGGGTTCAAGCACAGTGCGCTGATGCGCGGCTATGTCCTGGCGCGGCCGCACGTTTATATGGCCAACGAGCCGCAGCGTATCACGCTGCGCGCGCAGGACGGCACCGTGAAAACCGTGGAGCACACCTGGGCCGGCCGCGCGTGGTCGGAGGAGCGCGGGGCGACGATCATTGATGCCAAAACCGGCAACGTGACGACGACGGAGGATATGGCGGAGTGTCTGCGGCGCGTCATGTTCCATGAAATCATTCCGGAAGCGGAGCGGTATCGCGTCAGCCAGGCGATGATGGACTTCCTCCGCTGCGGCGGCGGCGGACTGTGCGGGCTGGAAACGAAGGGCAGGGACAGCGCGGCTTTCGCGTGGGAGAAAAGCGGCGGGCAGGTCTATCCCGACGCGCGATTCTTTCACAAAGGCGGCTGGATTTCCAACTACGGCCTCGACCTCGCCTGCCTTGACGATCGCTCGAAGAGCGGCCGCGCGGTGATTCTCGCAGCGTCGGTGAACACGGGGAACGAAGACACGATCCGGGCGCTCTGCCGCGGGCTGCTGGAGTGGGCGAAAGCGCAGCCTTGAGACAAATCCCTGACCTTCCGCCGGATTGCCCGCGATCGGGCAATCAATCAGCAGCCTGAGCGTCAAACACTTTGCGGAGGAATTTCATCATCGTGCGGTGGAAAAGAATTCCGCGGAGACGGTCGCGGATGCTTTGCAGAATGGCGCGGGCCGCCTACGGTCGCGGACAGTTATGAATTCATTGAGCGGTCATTCCAGTTCCTCGTCGCTGCCCGGGCTTGCGTTCACCGCGTGGGAGGGTACAGCGCCTGCTTTTCCTTCCTCCATGCCTCTTCCTGCTCAACCCTTCACTCTCTGGCTTTCGCCTGACTCATGGCCAAGGCCCGCACTGCGCCTGCCCGGCAATGCCTGCACTCTTTGGCAAAACCCTGACACATGGCCGAAACTGCGCCTGCGGCTGCCCGGGAACGCCCACACACTCTGGCTGGACGAATCCGCCTGGCCGGTGACCGCCGTTGAGCCGGTGCCGGTGGGAGCGGTTCTATCCGTTGAAGTCCCGGCAGCGGAACCTGTTATCGAAGTCATCGCGGAACCTGTCATCGAGCCGGCCGGTGAAACCATTGCGCCTGAGCCTGCCTGTGTTTCCGTCGAGCCAATCGCTGAACCATTGCCGGAAGCAGCCGTGGAACCGGTGATCGGGCCTGTCGTGGAAACACTCCCGGAACCGCCGGAGGAAATCGCTGTGATTCCTGCGGCGGAAACTCAGCCGGAGCCCGCTGAGGTTGCTCCGCCCGTTCCCCTGACAGACGAACCATTGCCTCCTCGCGTTTCCGGACCCCTCATGAATCCGCCAATCCATTTGCCCGCCAATCACAGCTTTACCCTCTGGACCACTCCCGCGGCGCTTTCGCCTTCAATAGCAAGGCAACCCGTGGCCGCCGTTCCTGTCAGGGTGAGACTGCGCCTGCCCGGGCAGCCATTCACGGTGTGGACGCAGCCGGGCCGCGTGGAGCGCATCATTATGCGCAATCCCGCTGCGCCTGTCACCGGAAAACCGGTCGTTGCCCGCGAGCTTGTCGGCAGCAGCAATCGCTGGCAGCCGGTCACTGCCGGAATTGCCGCCGCCGGAATTGCCATCGCGGCGCTTTTTGCTCTGGGATACTTTTCCCAGAATGCGCAGCGGAAAGAGGCCCAAAGTGAGATCGCGCAGATGAAAACGGAAACCGCGGCCATCGTAAGCACCGCGCAAGTGCAGGCCAAAGAGGCCTGGATCAAAGCAGAGGTGGCTGTTAGCGAATTGAAAGCAAAGGAAGCCGATTTCACCGGCGAAATCGCGCGGCTCAAAACCGCTCTCGCCGCAACCGGGGATGCCGTGAAGAAGGCCGACGCCGCGGTGGCCGGCACCGCTGCCACTCTCGAGAAGGTGAAGAAGGAACTGGCTGACGCGAGGAATGAATTCTCCGCGAAAGAATCCTCGATGCAGAATAATCTCGCCACGCTCACGGAGGAGGGCAGTAACGCGAAACGCCTTGCCGGTGAGGAGGCCGCAAAAGCCCGCGAGACCATCGCAAAACTCGAAGAGGCCAAAGCCGCTGCCTTGAAAGAAGCCGCCACTGTCACGGCTGACCGCGATACGCTCAAAGCTGAAGTCGAAAAGCTCCGCAAGCAACTGCAGTCAGCTTCCAAGCCGCCAGGGACGCCCGAGGCGTAGGCTCGTCCGGGATCGGTCTCTGATGCGCCGGTGCGCCCGGCGTCTTGCATTAGCCGTTCCCTGCGTTATGGCCCCTATCCGATTCATTACCACCATCCCACCATCATGCCCAAGAAAACCATTCGTGACCTCGATCTCGCCGGAAAACGCTGCCTTGTGCGCGTGGATTTTAATGTGCCACTGGATGAGAAAGATGGGCAAATGGTCATCACCGATGACACCCGCATCAGGGAGACGCTGCCCACGATCAATGCGCTGATCGCGGCGAATGCGAAGATCATTTTGTGCAGTCACCTTGGACGTCCGAAGGGCCAGCGGGATCCGAAGCAGAGTCTGCGTCCCTGCGCCGCCGCGCTGAGCACGATGATCGGCAAGCCGGTGGATTTCGCGGACGACTGCATCGGTGAAGAGGCGAAAGCAAAGGCGCTCGCGCTCGCACCCGGCGGCGTGCTGCTGCTCGAGAATGTGCGTTTCCATGCCGGCGAGGAGCAGAACGACCCGGCGCTCGCGAGACAGATGGCGGAGCTGGCCGAGGTTTATGTGAACGACGCCTTCGGTTCGGCGCACCGTGCGCACAGCAGCACTGCGGGCGTTGCGGCGTTTTTGCCTGCCGTTTCCGGACTGCTCATGGAGAAGGAGATTACCTGGCTGCACGATGAACTGGAAAATCCTGACCGTCCGTTTGTCGTCATCCTCGGCGGCGCGAAAGTGAATGACAAGATTGCCGTCATTAACCGCCTGCTCGATAAAGCCGACACGATCATCATCGGCGGCGGTATGGCCTATACGTTCCGGAAACTCGTCCAGGGCATCACTCTCGGAAAGAGCCTCTATAAACCCGAGTGGGAGCCCATTGCTCAGGCGGCGCTCGACAAAGCCAAAGCCCGCGGCGTGAAATTGCTCATCCCGGTGGATGCCATGATCACTGACGCTTTCGACTTCGATGCGAAGACGGTCGGTGCGACGCGCTACACGCAGCCCGGTGAAAGCATTCCCGATGGTTGGGAGGGCGTGGACATTGGACCGGAGTCGGTGAAACTGTTCGCCGCCGAAATCGCGAACGCGAAGACCGTGATCTGGAACGGGCCGATGGGCGTTTTTGAAATCAAGGAGTGTGCCAGGGGCACGTTCGATATTGCTCATGCCGTGGCTGCGAACCAAAGTGCGAAGACGATCATTGGCGGCGGCGACAGTGTTAAGGCCGTGAAGAAAGCCGGGGTCGCCGACAAGGTGACGTTCATTTCGACTGGTGGCGGTGCGAGCCTTGAACTGCTGGAAGGCAAAGTGCTGCCCGGTGTGGCGGCGCTGGCGGATATTAGTGTATCTTAAAAGCCTTCAGCGGCCGGAGCGGGCCACCATTGGCATTCGCCCTCGATACTATTTTTCGATCTCGACCCGGTAGAACTTCCTCGGACTCCAGAGCGCGTCCGGGTCGGTCACCCTGCGTTCGATTCCAATGTCCGTGACAACGTCGGTTACCGTCGCGTCCGGAAGCTCCGGCCAATCCGGCACGTCAAACAAGTCGAAGCCATACTTCACGGTGTAAGTGTGCCCCGGAACGACCGGGCTGAAGATCAGATTCGCTCCCTCGAAGGAACGCACCGTGCGCAGCCTGAAAACGGAGTTAGCATCCGTCGGGATCAAACCCGCGTTCCACTCAAAGAGGTTGTCCTGCGTGTCGCCATCAGCATCCAGCAGGGGCCCCGCTAAAGGATTGGGCGGCAGTCCGAAGTATTGCACCTGCCAGTCATCGCCAATGCCATCGCCGGCATAACTGTCGAAGTCGTCGGGGTTCACATTGAGCACGGTTAGATTCAGCGAAGCCGTCGCTGCCCCAAAGCTGCCCTGCACGGTGGCTGATGTGTCCTGGTAAACAACGCCGGCCGTCGCCAGACCGTCCGTGCGGATGGAGGTGATCGGCCCGCTGATGACACTCCAGCTTACGAGCATGGGATCAATGGCGAGCAGCGTCGCATCGTCGAGCAAATGCCCCGCCTCGAGTTGCAGCGTGGAACTTTCAGGCACCGAGGAATGCGCGTCACTTAGCGCAAACCCGACGACCTCGTAGAGTTGGGCGATGTAGCCGGCCTTCAGCGTTTCGGACGGTGAGGCTGCGGTCGAAATACCCGCGAGGTTGCCTGCGCTGCCGTGATTCGTGTAGGACGCGCTGCCGGTGCGCTGCCCGCCGGCATCATTAGTGTCCGCAGCGATGGCGTAGCTTGTGCTTGAGCGATCCCCGGCACTGGCGAAGGAAGCCGCAACCGGAAGCAGATAATAAAAGGGAAGTTTCATACGTGTGTGTTTGGTTCGAGTGAAGCAACCAAGGGGTTCATTGTCCAATAACGACGGGCCGGTCGGGAAGAGCGGTGAGCGTGCAGACCTTTTCAATGTCCAGCGCTGGGTAATTGTATGTTGACGCGGGAATAAGGCCGGCATTGAGGACCAGCACGCCGCCATCGGCGATATTGGCCAATGCCGAAGGAAGGTTGCGCCACGGTGCGTCGTAGCTGCCATTCGGCACTGACGGGGTGCCGGGGACACCGCTTACAAAAGCATCGGCACTCCGCAGCACTTCCAGATACGGGCGCCGCACTCGCAGGAGACCCCAGCCATACTGGTCGTCCTTGCCTGCGGGACCGGCATCCTGGCTCATGCGGATGAGCACATCTTTGGCGCTATCGTCGGCGAGGCGCGCGGGATTCATCGAGAGAAGGTGGCCTGCGATTCCGGCGACATGGGGTGCCGCCATGCTGGTTCCG
>JANNVM010000369.1:0-3371 GCA_031414455.1 Verrucomicrobiota bacterium | reverse complement strand
CGCCGGAATAGAGAGCGGCATTGTCGTCCGGGGGATTAACTCCCGTGCCGCTGCCGCTTTCAGCGTAGGCTCCCACCAGCACGGTATTGCCGGACATTCCGACGGAATTCCCGAAACGGTCATCGCTTCCGGAATTGGAGGCTTTCAAGTAGGCCTGCTGGCTCCATGATATTCCGTTGCGGACAAAAACGTAGGCGGCTCCTGCATTCATCGCGCCATCATCGCCCGGAGGATTGACTCCAACGCCGCTTCCGTCCTCTTGCCATGCCCCCACTACCAGGCTTTCGCCGGAAATGGCCACCGCAGTTCCAAACTGGTCATCGCTGCCGGTGTTCGACGACTTCAGGATGGCCTGCTGCGTCCAAACGGATCCGTTTCGCACGAAGACATAGGCTGCGCCGGAATTTACCGCGTTATTGTCACTCGCCGGATTTTCCCCGGTGCCGCTCCCGTCTTCATACGGACTCCCGACGACCAGCGTATCTCCTGAGACCGCCACCGCCGCTCCGAACTGATCGTCATTTCCCGTATTCGATGGTTTCAGGATGGCCTGCTGTATCCATGAGGTCCCACTCCTAACGAAGACGTACACCGCCCCACAGTCATTGCCGTTCTCGTCGTTCGGCGGGTCCACACCGGTACCCATGCCATCGTCGAAGGGAGCCCCAATCACTACCGTGGTCCCCGCGATAGCCACCGCGCTCCCAAAACGGTCACCTGAAGTGGTGGCATTGTTGCCAGCTTTGAGGTACGCCTGATCGACGATCGGGTCCACCGTCAGCGGATAGCGCGCGCTCCCCTCTTCGACCTCGAATCGCAAGCCATTCTCCGCGACCATGCGCGCCGGCAGGATGTTGCCATCGGCATCCCATACTTTCAGACCACTATACGTTAGTACGGTGCCGCCGGTTTCATCCGTGAAATCCGCCGCCTGCCCGTCAGCCCGCACCTTCGCACGGAGCGCTCCGCGCACGGCAAGTTCGAGCAACAGCGGGCCGGAATTTCCGGCACTCGCCGGACGCTGCGCCAGCGTAAATCCGTGTTCGAATCCACGGCGGTCGTTCACATACCATTCCCGCAGCGTTTCATTCCATGTGCGGAGAAGCTGGCCGCCATCTCCCGTCACCGTCGGGGCACCACCGGCAATTTTGTGCTCGTGTCCGCGAAAGCCGTATCGCACCAGCCCCAGTCCCCATGTCCACGCGCCGCTATCGGGAGTGGCCGTGAAGCCCCCGCTATCGAATTGCATCTGCCATTTCAAACCGGCGTGGCGCGCGGTGTGTCCGCCCCCGGCCGGCTGGAACGAGTATTTCCAGGCTTCATGCGCCGCACGGATACCCAACCATTCTCCCGCGCTTAACCCTTGCCTCGGGGTGTCAGGGATACCCGTGGCGGCAAAGTTGATAATGTCAATTGTTTGCGGCTCCCTGCCGGCCTCCACAGTCAGGGCGGATCGCATGACGGTCAGTGACAAGCAGGAAATGGCTAAGAATCTGGCGGATGTGGGCCTCATTGACTGAAATTCAACGCAATCTTTGCTGCATCACCCGTCCGCGGAAATGTGCAACGGACGAGATGCGCAAGTGTCTCTTTTGAGACCCAGCGTATTAATAGAATCCCTGGATGCAAAACCGTCAGACTCAGGCATCTTGCGCGCCGTTTCCCGTTTCCTCCATTACCACATGACCATCCGCTCCCTTGCTGCGGCCGCTCTCCTCGTGTCAGCCGCCACCGTCTCCGCCGTTCCTCTCGTCACTCACTCCGATACCTGGCATTACAAAAAAGGCACCAGTGCGCCTCAGGCGGACTGGAAAACTGCGGCCGATGCCTCACTCAATTCCTCATGGCTTACCGGTCCCGGCTGGATCGGCTATGGGGACGGCACCGGCGTGAATGCCGCCGGCACCAACCTCAGTGATATGCGCATGACCGGCACCGCTGCCGGCTATCGCATGTGCTACCTGCGCAGGACTTTCACCGTCAGCGCCGCAGTGCCGGGCACTGACGAAGTAGTCCTTGATACCGATTTTGACGACGGATTCATTGCATGGATCGACGGAGTTTACGTGGATCACTTCGGACCGTCCGGCAACCCGCCCGCCGAGCCTGCATGGGATGCGCCTCCTGCGGTAGCGCTGCACGAATGCTCTTTCGGCAGCGGCACCAGCCCGCAACCGGTCCGCATCACTGTACTGGGAACGGTGAATGCAATGCTGCCCGCAGGCACTCACGTGCTGTCGGTCCTGCTCATCAACGAGTCGCTCGACTCCAGTGACGCCGTGGCGAAGGTGAACCTCTCCACGCGCACTCCCGTGGCACCGCCGGACCTGCACTGGGAGTTGTCCGAAAGCCCAATCACCCTGACATCCACGGTCGTCGTCGCGGCGAATCAGGAGCTGATCATTGACCCCGGCGTGGAAGTCCGCTGCCACAGCGGCAGCGATGCCATCACCTGCGCGGGGAAGATCACGGCCCCCGGCACCGCGGCACAGCCGATCCGCTTCGTGCGCGCCAGCGCCGGCAGCGCGTGGCGGCGCATTGTCATCTCCGGCACGCAGGAGAGCGTTTTCAAATGGTGCGACTTCGACGGCGCGAACACCTCGGGCACGATCCGCGGCAGCGGCACGAGCAGCGTCAGCCCCTCATTGGTGCTGGAGAATTGCCGCTGGCTGAACACCGAGGTGCAGATGGTGGACCTCGTCTATACCTCCTGCAACATCATCAACTGTGAGTTCGACTCCATCGGCGCGCAGGAACTCATCCACTTTTCCAATATGCCCGCGACCGGCCATGCGCTCATCAAGGGCTGCCGCTTCGGACTTCCCGGCGTGCCACCCACCAGCGGCTACAACGACATCGTGGACTTCACCGGCGGCAACCGCCCGGGACCCATCGCCCGTTTTATTGATAACATGTTCCTTTCCTCCGTGGACGACTGCTTCGACATGGACGCCACCGATGCCCACATCGAGGGCAATCTCTTCCTCAACGTGCTCCAGGGCGCACCGCGAGCCTCCAGCAGCAATCCCATCACCACCGGCGAAGGCAGCGCCGTCGCGGAACTCGTCATCTGCCGGAACTACTTTTATAATTGTGAACACCTGCTCCTCCTCAAGGACAATGGGGCCGCCGTGGTGCAAAACAATTCGTTCCTGAAGATGGTGACCAACCCTAATGCGCTCCAGTCCGCCGGCGGCACAGCCATTCCTCCCGGCATCATCCTTTTTGGCGAGCCCTGGCGCGGGCGTCCGCTCGGTGCGGGCGCTGTTTATAATGGAAACATCGCGTGGGATCTCGACCCCATCATCCAGGCCACACCCTTTCCACTCTATGCCCCCGCCACTTCCTTCCTCGTGGCCGACCACTCGCTC
>JANNVM010000368.1:0-1580 GCA_031414455.1 Verrucomicrobiota bacterium | reverse complement strand
TCTTCAAGACGGTTGAGCGTGGCGTCGCCAAAGATCCGCCACCATGCGCCCCGCGGCTGGTGATCCGCGGGCCGGGCATACTTCCAGGTGCTGCTTTCCTTGAACTGCGAGGGCGTTTCCAGATCCGGGCGCTGGTAGTTAGGCCCCATCGGGGCGCAACCTGTCAGGGCCGCCGCGGCACTCAGTGTGAGAAGCGCTTTCTTCATGCACCTGCTCCTTTCAGAAAGAATCCCGTCACGAAGGCCGCATGCTGTGTGAGCCGTCCCTTACTGCCGCCGCGCAGCCAGTCGCGCGTAAATTGAAACACCATCCCCCGCAGGGCCTGTGCCAGCGACCGCGGCTTCCCCTTCCCCACCGCGCCCGCCCGCTGCGCCGCGGCGATCCACTCCGTCATCTGCCGGGTGCCGGCCTCGATCTCCGCCAGCACGCCTTCCGTCTGAGGGGCGCCGCGGGAGAGTTCCACCCGCTCACGGACGAAGATTTCAAAAAACCCGTGGTGCGCCTCGAAGTGCTGGAACATGGCCTGCACCACCGCCGGCAGGGTTTTGGCAAACACGCGGTCCTTCCCCGTCTCCGCAGCCACCGCGTCATTGAGCTGGCGGACCTTGCTGGAGAGCAAATCCTGGAAGAGCGCCTACTTGTTAGGAAAGTAGAGATAGACCGTGCCCGCCGCCAGTGCCGCCGCCCGGGCGATCCCGTCCATGGACGCCTCCGCGAATCCCCGGGCAACGATTTCCTGTTCCGCCGCCGCGAGAATGGCGGCGCGGCGTTCTTGTTTTTCCCGCTCCCGGCGAACGGCGGAAGCTGGCACTGAATGAGCGTTCATTTGTTGAACCTACGTTCAGCACCGGCGCTTGTCTGCCGGAAACTGGTGCCCATTCTTCAACGCACGGTTTATCCGGCTTACTCCACCGGCGTGCAGGTGAGTTCGAGAAAACTCTGACCGAAAGAAGTCTGAACGGGAATCCTAATCGGCTGGCCCTCCGCCGCCGCCGCGATGAACGGCGACTCCCTCGTGGTGAACTGCGGCTGCAGAACTTTGTTATCGGTCAGAACGATGTCGCCTTCGAGCATCGGAGAGAAAATCTCTCCAGGCATCCGTCCGAAGCCGTCGAACACCGTCTGCCTGACGCTTCCGCCAAGAACAAGTGTGCCCGGTGCAGGAGTCACGTCGAGTTCCACCTCAATGCCGCGGTTCTTGAACTCGAACTCCCCAGGGGTTGTGGGTGTGACTGGAAAGGACGTCTCCGGCACCGGATCGGCAGTGGCCAGCTCAAAGCTGGTGGGAAAAGGGAACTCTCTGGTTCGCTCGAATTTGACCCGCTGGCCGGCTGCGAAATCTATGGTGCCCAGGTCCGCAATGCGATCTCCGGGCAAGTGAAGCTGGGCCTGGACCCGGAAGCGCGGGGCCTGCGACACCGGCATTTTGGCCAGTTCCTTGAGGCGTTGCGGGGAAACCTTGCCCGACGGTTCGCCGTAAATCGCCTCGTGACCGCCAATGCCGGTCGCTCCGTAAATCAGTTCATCCTCAGACTGCTGCTCCGGCAGCGGCTTTGCCGCGGGTGATTTTTCCGGCGGAC
>JANNVM010000367.1:0-8099 GCA_031414455.1 Verrucomicrobiota bacterium | reverse complement strand
CATCTGGCGGCTGGACCACACTTGTACCTACCGGCGCTTCTTTTTCCGTCCGCGGCTGAGGTTTTCGCGCAGGTGAGTCTGGGCGGCGCGGCTGTCGTCGAGCCGCGTGGTATATAAGTAGTCGAAGTTTTAGTGTCGGCGGCGGGGGATGGCTTTGCCGATGAAGCGTTCGACGGCTTCGGCGTTCATGAGTTCGTCAGCGCTGAGGATGGTGTAGGCGTCGCCTTCCTTTTCGGCGCGGCCGGTTCGTCCGATGCGGTGGACGTAGTCCTCGGGATTGTCAGGGACGGAGTAGTTGATGACATGGGTGACACCGCTGATGTCGAGGCCGCGGGCGGCGATGTCGGTGGCGATGATGACTTCAAATTCGCCGGTGCGGAAGCCGAGCAGTGCTTTGGTGCGGTCCTTCTGCGGGATGTCGCCGTGCATAAGGGCGACTTTGTGGTCGCCGTCGCGCTTCACGCGGGAGGCGAGGAGGTCGGCGTCGGCCTTCGTCCTGGTGAAGACCATGACGCTGGAGAAGTTCGTTTCCTTGAGCAGGGCGAGGAGCAGGTCTTCGCGCTGGAGGCGATTCACCGGGTAAAAGTAGTGGCTGACGGTGTTGGCGGCGGTGCGGGGGCGGCCGATTTCGATGCGCAGCGGGTCCTTGAGCGCCCAGCCGGCGAGGCCGGCGATTTCCGCGGGCATGGTGGCGGAGAAGAAGAGCGTCTGGCGCGTCTCCGGGCAGCGAGTGACGATGCGGCGGACGTCGGGGAGGAAGCCCATGTCCAACATGCGGTCCACTTCGTCGAGCACGAGAATTTCGACGTGATCGAGGTTGATCGTGCGCTGCTGCATGTGGTCGAGCAGGCGGCCAGGGGTGGCGATGACGATGTCCACGCCGCGCTGGAGACCGCTCTTCTGGTCGCCATAGCCGACGCCACCGTGGACGAGCAGGCTGCGGAGGCCGGTGCCGGCACCGTATTTTTCGAACTGGTGTTCGACCTGAGCGGCGAGTTCGCGGGTGGGCTCGAGGATGAGACAGCGGAGCGCGCCGGGCTTGTCCAGCTTTGTGAGAATGGGGAGGGCGAAGGCGGCGGTCTTTCCGGAGCCGGTCTGCGAAGAACCGATGAGGTCCTTGCCTTCGAGGATCAGCGGAATAGCCTGAGCCTGAATGCCGGTGGGGCGTTCGTAGCCGGCCTTAGTGACGCCTGCGAGGACGGCTTCGGAGAGACCAAGTTCTGAAAAGAGTGGCACCGGAGCTTCCGGGGCCGCAGCGGGAGCAACGGGAGTTTCTGACACGGCAATGGTCTAAGTGGCCCGGGGGACGGTGGCAAAGGGAAAGAATGCCGGGCTGGTCCCGGCTTTCCCGCATTCTTCGTAACCTCGACCCGCCCGCCTCCGTCTGGCCCGGGAACACTCGTCATCCAATGCTCCTCGCCATCGCCATGGGACCGCCCCTGCCGTCTGAAATCCTCTCGACGGATCGCCGTCGCGCCGCCATGAAGCCGTCAGTGAGCGCCGACGATCATCTGGTGCAGGCTGCCTGCGCAGGAAATGCCGATGCCTTTACCGAGATTATCGCGAGGCATAAGGGCCGCGTCTTCGGGATGGCAGCGAAGTATGCACGCAATCATCACGAATTGGAGGATCTGGCGCAGGATATTTTCATTCGCGTGTGGCGCGGGCTGACATCGTGGAAGGGGCACGCCCCGTTTGAACACTGGCTGACGAAGATTGCGGTGCGGACGTGTTTCGACTTTCTCCGCCGCCACCGCCGCCGCCGGGAGACGGAAGTCTCCCGCGACAGTCTGCCGGAATACTGCGGGCTCGACCGCGAGGCCGCGCCGGAGGAGGAAGGCGACAATCACGCGCTGCTCCTCGTGCGCCGGGCCCTGATACGGTTGCATCCGAAGGAGCAACTCGTCCTCACGCTGCTGGAACTCGAAGACAAAACCGTGCGCGAAGTCTCCGGCCTCACCGGCTGGAGCGAAGGCAATGTGAAAGTCCGCGCTCACCGCGCCCGTGCGAGTCTGCGCAGCGCCATCGAACAACTGCGCCGCGACGGCATTACTGAATAATTCCCATGCAGTACAACGAACTCAGCGAACTTCTCTCCGGCGCGCGCCGGGCCACTGCCAGGCTCGACACCGCGCGAACGGAGCTTGCCTTTGAAACACGGATGCAATCGGTGGTGCGGAACACCTCGCGGGCACCCGGGCCGGCCAGACGCTTCCAGGCATGGCGGCGCGCCACCGTCGGTCTTGCCACGGCGGTCGGCATCCTGGCCTTCTTTTTTCTCGCCGGACGCGGGGCCATCGAATCCGACGACACGCTCCACGCATGGTGGACGGACAACGCCGCTGTCTGGCAAATGGAACTCTTCAACTGACCACGCTTATGAAATGGATGACCCGTCTAACCATCGTCGCCGTGTTTCTCCTCGGCGTCGTCGCCGGCTCCGCGCTCGGGGTGAAAGTAGAACGCGACCGCTTCCTGAAAATGCAGCGCAACGGCCCGGCCTCGCTCGTGGAGAGCGCTCTCAAGCATCTCAGCGGTGAGTTGAAACTGACCCCGCCGCAGCGCGGCGAAATGCGCAGCCTGCTCACGAAGGCACAGCCCGCGCTGGCCGCCGCGGAAAACGAACACCGCCGAAAGATCATCGGGGTTATGGAATCCGTGCGCAGCAGCGCCTATGCGTTCCTCGATGCCGGGCAGCAGAAACTCTTCGAGGTCATCCATAACCGGATGGAAAAGCGGCTGACTCCGGATTCCAGCGAGCCCTCATTGGCGGCGGCGGTGTTTGGAAGCTGGACGTTTCCAACCTGGATGCGGCTGACGTGGAAGTCTGAATGAGCAGGCGCGGGGAGGGAGATCAGCGGAAAACAAGAGCGCAGCCGCCAAATGCGATACCTGTATTGACGATCAGGCTGCAAATTGTCCATATGCACCCGTTCGCCTCACGATAGGGGCCATCATCCCGGCGTGAGAACCAGTGGCCGATTACCACGCACAGCAGCACTCCCAAGCCTATTGCGCAGATGCTCCACTTGAAAAGCGCCGATACCCCCGGGTCCACAGCACCTGACGTCAATCCCAAGGCAACCTCAACCGCCGGCCCGAACCTGACACTCAGAATGCACACCATCGCCGGAGAGAAAAACACGAGCCAGTGATACCAACGCAGGTACCGGCGCTCCGGTTTCCCAAGAGTGGCGGAGGGATTGCTGCCCGGCGGCTCATAAGGATTGCCATCCGGTGCCGGGGAAGATTCGTTCATTGCTCAAAATTGGTAAGAGGAAGGTGTCGCCGGAAAAGCGAACTCCGTCCCCGCACGGCATCCCTCTGAAGAGCCGGCGGAGGACGGAGTTGATAGCCGCACGGCCCGCCACGAGAGCCGGAGAACTGCCAGAGGGGGCAGGGAACCGGGTACACGGTGGACACGAAATTGCGGCTATGCGCTCCCGGTAACAGGCGGCACAGAGGAATTCAAGCAGGCAAAGTTCACGGCTGTTTGATCCAGCGCGCGGCGTTGATGGTGCAGCCCTGGCTGAGCCAGAGTTCCTCGAAGTCTGTGATGGGATAGAATGCTTCAGCGCCGGGCCATTCCGTTCTCTGGAAGAGCGGGGAATCGTCCAGTACTTCGCAGGCGGAAGTGAAGTATTCCGGGTGGTCCGTTTTGAAAAGGAGTTCGCCTCCGGGCGCGAGAACCCGGTGCAGCGCGGCGAGGTTGTCCGGCTGCATGAAGCGCCGGGCGGCGTGTTTGGCTTTGGGCCAGGGATCGGGGAAGAGCAGGTGCAGGCGGCGGGCGCAGCCGCCGGGCAGAAGCCAGCCGAGAGCGTAGCCGCTCTCAAGGCAGAGCACCCGCACATTGGTCAGGCCGGCGCGCGCGGCTTTGCGGCAGATCTTCTTCACGCGCCCGCCGAGACGCTCGATGCCAAGGAAGTCCCGCTCCGGGTGGTGCTGCGCCATCGCGAGCAAAAACGTGCCGTCGCCGCAGCCGACATCAAGTTCGAGCGGCCTTGAAATGTCAGGAAAGATCTCCGTGCGCGTCAGGAGACGAAAGTAATCGGCGGGGATGAGTTCGATGTCCGCAGCATTCACGGTCGCCGGCATTAGTCGGGAAGATTGAGCCGGAAGCGCAGGCGGACCTGATTTTCGAGATCGCTGAGAAGGGTGAGGATGCCGCCGACCTGTTCCGCGAGCGTCTGCACGACCTGCCACGAGAAGGAACTGAGGCGGCGGGTGCGGAGCGCTTCGTTGAGCAGCGATCCGTTATCGCGCACGATGAGCACCCCTTCGCCGCCGCCGGCAGTGAGTGAGATACGGATGGTGCCGCCGCTTTCGCCCGGGAACGAGTCGGCAATGGCGGACGAGAGCAGTTCTTCAAGGATGATGCCGAGGGTGATGGCGATCTTTTGGGGAAGCTGGATGGACTCGAACGCCGTCTCGACCTTGATGCGATCGCCGGAGATTTGACGGCCATTCAGGAGCAGGCGTCCGAGTTCTGAGGCATAGCGGGCGAAGTCCACGGTATCCTCTTCGCCGGTAATGTGACGGTAGATCAGGGAGACGGCACTGAGGCGATCCCTGCCGGCGAGCAGTGCGGTGCGGCCTTCGCCGTCCCCCGCACGGTCCGCCTGAAGTGTCAGGAGGCTGGAGAGCACCTGGAGGTCATTGCGCGCGCGGTGCAGTGATACCGAGGGGCGGTTCGCGGGGACGGAAACCTTTTCCTCCGCCGCGACGGGACGGATAGTGGTGATGAATCCGCGGTTCCCGCTGGTTTCATCGTGAGCGGGCACGAGTTCCACGTCGGCTTCGCCGGTGGTGTTATTGCTGCGGTGAAACACGGTGCGCGTTTTCCAGCAGCGGTTCTTTGTCAGCTCGGCGGAGATTTCCTCGCTGAACGATTTTGGATTGTCCGGCCGGAAGATTTTGAAAAGTCCACTGCCTTCGATCTCAATCATGCTGATGCCGAGGAGCCCTTCGGCGGCGGGATTCATGCCGGTGATCCGTCCGCGTTCGTTGGAGAGAATCACGGGCGTGCTGAGATTGCGCAGCCAGGGCATCACCCCGCTGCCGCCGGACTGCGGGCGGCTGGCCACGGCGGTGAGATCGCGCAAGGCCAGTCCGAACCGCTCCTCGCCGCCGGGAATTGTCAGGGAAACCATCCGCGCCTCGATGAACCGCGCCTTGCCGCCGGGTGTCAGGGAAGTGGTGAATTCACAGCGCGTTTCCGCGCCGGGATTCTCCCGCAGCCGCTCCACCATGACGTCCAGCGGAAGGAGGTCGGATATGGAGGGCACCGTGTCCTCCAGCGTTCGTCCCTTGAGTCCTTCGCCGCGCGGCAGCACGCCGGTAAAATCGCGCGCATCCGACTGTTCCAGCACGCGGCCACTGGCATCCATGAGCAGCAGACAGTCCGGCACGGTGCGGCTCCAGTCGCTCCCGCGCCATGCGGCGGACACGCCGGCGGCGGTTGTCAGGGGATGCAGGTAGCACGCGGTATAGACTGCCACACCTTCCTCGTTTTTGACGACGGACAGGCTGAGGCCGGCACGGGTCACGGTGCCGTTCTTTGCTTTGACCCGGGTGATGATTTCATGGTCCGGCAGATCTCCCGCCGCGGCCCGGCGCACGCGGGCGGCGTCTTCCTCCGGCAGCCATGCGGTGAGACTGCTGCGGCGGATTTCGAGGCGCGAGCAGCCGGTAAGTTGCTCGAAAACAGCATTCGCTTCGGTGATGTTGCCGGACGCATTTAAAATCGCCACGCCCGCCGCGCAGTTTTGAAACAGTCCCTTGTAGCGGGCCTCGCTGGCGCGGATGGCCTGCTCCTCCAGTTGCGCGTCGGTGACATCGAATATTGTTAGAAGAAGTCGGTGATCCGGCAGTCGCGACGGACGGAACTCGACCTCTTTGAGCATGCCTTCGCTGGTGCGCATGGAACAGGTCCATGCACCGTGCCTCCGCCAGACGCGCTCCCACCATTGATCCAGCGCGCGGCGTTTGAATTCATCGTCTGCAGCGCAGGCCCGCTCCAGCCATTCGGTCATGCCGCCGCATTCCTCGATGCTGAATCCCAGCACCGCGCGGTGCTGCGGATTGGCGTAGAGGAGTTCCGCCTCTTGATTGAGAACGATCATGCCAAACGGTGCCGCCTCGGCAATCTGCCGGAAATCATCGCCGTCTGGTTTGAGAGAGGATGCGGAAGAGGCAGCGGGCGCAGTGAGAGTTGCTTCTTCTGTCATGGCAGGCAAAGAGGGCGCAGCAGCGGGCTGGAATCCGAGAAAGATGAGTCCTTCAAGCACGCCGTCGGGCCGGCGGTGGGGAAAAACCGACCACGCCACGGCGACTCCGCCGGGCGGTGCCGGCGCAGCGAGCATGGTGCCGCCGGCAATGGGCCACGGCTCCGGGCGGTCCCGGCCCGCGAGGGTGAGAAGTTCCAGCACCCGATGCCGTGCGCCATCGCGCCGGGAGGCCGGAAGCATCACATTCCAGAAAAACGTTTGCCCGTCCGTGACCGGCAGCGAACCGGAGAACTTCCGGGCCGCATCATTGGCGCGCAGAATGCGTCCTGCGGTGTCCACGATAACGACCGGTGCCGCCGGCGAGTTCAGCAGTGAGTGCGCGAGGTTTTGCTCAAAGGCAGTTAGTAATTTGTCCTGCCCGTCGCCGCTCACCACCGTGCAGGCGAGAATGAGCCCGCCGGTTTCGCCGCTCCCGTCCTGCCACGGCTGAATGTCCCAGCGCACCCAGTCCTGAGTGCCATCAGAGCGCACGAGGAGGTCATCGTCGCTGCGCTCGCGATGCCCGCCAAGGCAGCGTTCGTAGAGATCCCGCCACGCCGCATGCAGGTCCGGGAAAATGCGATAGTGGGACTGCCCGATGAGTTGGACTCCCCCGATTTGAAACTCCTTCCGCCACCGTTGATTGGCCGCGAGGTAATTCATATTACGATCCACCACTGCGACAGCCGCGGGCAGTTGCTCCAGCAGCACCTGGGTTGCCGGGGACGCCCACCCGTCATGTGGTGCCGTAGCCATTCCAGGCGGAGGATTCGCGGCCCGTTCCCGGATGATATGGGAAAGCCGCGTGGACAAACGCCCCGAATCCGCCGGCCATGGCAGGACGTCATTCATGCCGAAATCCATCGCGGTTCCCTCCAGCGTTACCGCACCACCGGAGGTCAATCCGAGAATATAAGGCTGCGCTTCACCGCTGCTCGCCCTGACATGCTCGACAAAACTGGTCAACGGGGTGTTCTCTCCATTCACCGAAGCCACAATGATGTCCTGGAGGTCATAAAGTGCCCCGCCGGAAACAAAATCCTCGCACGCATGAACGTCACAGCCGAGCCGCTGCAGCAGGCCGGTGACCCTCAGCCGCACCGCTCCGTCAGGCTCCACTACCAGAGCCCGCATCCGGGTCTTTAAAATGGCAGGCGGAGCGGCAGTGGTGGTCATAAGGCGAGCAGCAGGTGGATTTTTTCAATCCTGCGATGAGGATTTGCGAGTCTTATTGCGAGCGAGGAATTAGTCAAAGAACATTAAACAAATTAGCGACAAAAAATCAGTGCCAGCCAAAACTTTTGAGCTCTCCAGGGATCGCAGAGGTGGCCCATTGGCGGGCAATTTCGCCCGTCGCACAAACCCCGAAACGCCACTTGCGCCGCGGATTTCGGTCACTAGTCTGCGCCCCCTTCGTCCGTCCGGCCAGGAAGGCGCTCCCGGTATGGCCGTGTGCTCACGCACACTTCTCAGGGAGCAAAATTGGCACCGGTCAACGTCACAACCAAACAACCAACCAGATACACACCTATGGCAAGCTCAGAATTGCTCGCGCTGATCAACACATCCTTTAAGGAACTGCGCGAACACTCGATCGTGCGCGGCACGATCCTCGACATTAAACCCCAGGTCGTCCTCGTGGACATCGGCTACAAGTCCGAAGGCGCGATCCCCATCGCAGAATTTGAAGATGAAGACATCCAGGTGGGAGACGAAATCGAAGTCCTCCTCCAGCGCCTGGAAAATGATGAAGGCATGGTCGTCCTCTCCAAGGAGAAGGCGGCTCACAAACAGAACTGGGACAAGATCGTCAAGGTGTTCCATGACGGTGGT
>JANNVM010000366.1:0-3572 GCA_031414455.1 Verrucomicrobiota bacterium | reverse complement strand
TTCGTAGTTCGTGACGATGCCGGCCTGGTCTTTTTGGGCATAGCGCCGACCGGCGGTATCATAGAACGTTTCTGTGAACGTGCCGTCATGTGCGGTCACTTTCATAGGCCGGCTGAGGGAGTCATACTCCGTGGTCGTCGTCCGGCCCAGCGCGTCGGTCATCGTGACTTGCCTGCCAACTTCGTCGTAGGTGTAAGTCGTCGTTTGATCGAGGGCATTGGTGACCGAGGTAGTGCGTCCGGCCTCGTCGTAAGTAAAAGTGTTCGTGTTACCGCGGGCATCGGTGCTGGAGGTCATGCGCCCGGCGGAGTCGTATCCGCTGGTAGTGAAGGTAGCGTCCGGGGCGGTTACGGTGGAGGCGCGGCCGCGAGCATCGTGTATTGTGGTCGTGATTCGGCCATTCACGTCGCGGCTGGTGGCCTGCCGTCCCTCAAGGTCGAAACCCGTCTCGGTGAACGTGTTGTCCGGCAGGGTCATCCGGGTTTCCCTTCCGTGATTATCGTAAGCGTGCGAAGTGACGCGTCCCAAAACATCGGTCATCGTCAGCGGCTTTCCTGCGGCATTATAAGTGGTGGTGCTGTGCGTGAGCAGTGTGCCGGCACCGTCGTAGAGCCGACTTTGGAGAACACGGCCGGATGCATCCAGTGTGCTCTGCGTGCGGCGATAGAGTGTGGCCCCGGTCACATCGGTGGCTCCCTCGGGCAGCGTGTGATCTTCGACGAGATATTGCCTGAGATTCGCATCATAGCCATAAGTCGTATGCGAAAGCACCACGGCATCCGGCCCGGTGAGCGTTTGGCTGAGTTGTACACCGGTCATGCCATCGTACGTATAACTCGTGATATTCCCGGGCAGGTCGGTCATTGTCGCCGGTTGCCCGTTACCGGAATAAGTCATTTGCACGGAGTGGCCGGTGGCATCGGTCAACGTCGTTAGGTTCCCATTCGTATCATAACTAAACGTGGTGACGTGCCCCAGCGGGTCGCGGATGGTGAGGGGCTGTTTGGTTCCGTTGTAGGTGTAGGTGGTGGTGTGGTTGAGGGCGTCGGTTTCGGTGAGGATATTGTCGCTGGTGTCGTAGGTTTTGCGGGTGGTGTGGCCGAGGGGGTCTGTAATGGTGAGTTCGCGGTCGCGGGCGTCGTAGGTGCGGCGGGTGACGCCGCCGAGGGCGTCGGTGGTCTTCACGACGTTGCCGTTGAGGTCGTATTCGTGAACGGTGGTATTGCCGAGGCGGTCGGTGATTTCCTCGCGGCGGTTGGCGATGTCGTGATGCATCACGATGGCATGGCCGTCGGCGTCCTCCTGACCAACGAGACGCCCGCCGGCATCGAACAAACTCTTCACGGCGCGATGGCCGAGCGGGTCAATGATTTCGGTCAGGTAGAAGGGATACGCGGCATTGGTGTAGCGGTATTCGGTGACGGCTCCGGTGCGGTCGGTGAACGTGGTGAGGCGGCCCAGCGAATCGTAGCCGTAGAGAAGTTGCTGACCGGCGGGATCAGTGATGGCGGTGATGCGGTTGGCGGCGTCGCGGGTGAACGTGACGCTGCTGGTGACCGGAGCCGGGACGGCTCCTGATGCAGGCGGGACGCCCGCGCTACCCGTGCGGGTGATGGCCTGCGGGGAAAATGTCAGGCGGTTGCCGTTGCGGTCGGTGAGGGACTCCACGCCCTTCGCTTCCTCGACGATGAACACTGCGCCCTCCGGCGAGGTGTATTTGAATTTCACGGGCTCATACGCGGGATCAAATCCTGGCAGGCCCTTGCTGAGCATCCCGCCCTCGAGGCGGCACACGCCGGGCTTTCCGGCTCCGGGGCCGTAGGGGCCGTCGTTGAGTCCCGGCCAGGCGATCACGCCGGGCGGGTCTATCGGCTCCAGGCTGCCGAGCGTCTTGCCCACGGCCACGAAGGCGACTTTCACCTGGTTCTGCGGGACGATGGAGCAGTCGGCCTCCGGCGAGTAAATGCGCACCCCGGGGTGGACTTCCAGCCGCGGTTTGAATGTGAGGGCCGTGCCGTCGGGCAAAACCAGGGTGATCATCTTGCGCAGCGGCGCGCGGGCGCACCAGAGGTTCAGCGCGATGCCGTCAGGGAGTTGCGCCTGATCTTCCGCCGTGCCGACGGACCAGCCGGACGCCAGTGGGCGATTCTTCGCCAGTCTCATGCTGCTCACCGCCAGGTCCCAGCCCACACCAAAGTCCGCGGTATCGGTGCGCCGGCTGTCGTAGCTGCGCGTGACGGTGACACTGAGTCCCGGCAGCGGCACCGTAAGGTCTTCAAAGGCCAGTGCGAAGTGCCCGATCTTCATGTTGCCGTCCAGCAGAATGGAAACGGGTTCGGCAGCGAGCGTCCGACCATCCCAGGTGCCGGCGGTGAGGCGGAGTTCATAGGGACCGTTTTCCAGCAGTGTGGGGTCGAGCGTGCCGAAGACGCCGCCGATTACTCCTGCCGCGCCGGTGGCCAGCGTGCGCCATGCGCCGCCGTTGTCAGGAAGAGCGGCGCGGAGTTGCAGTGTGTAGTTTGCCAGCGTGGGGCCGCTGACCGTGCCGGTGACAGCGAGCGGAGAAGTGACCGTATCGGCATCCGCGGGAGTGAGAATATCGAGCACGGGCGGCGCGGTGAGGTCGGCGCTGACATGCACCGTGAGCGATCCGGTGGCGGAAGCTCCTGTGGCATCCGTGGCGATAGCGGTGAGTTCCCATGCGCCTTCCACGGCGGGCGCGGGCCAGGTAAATTCCCACGGTGCGGAAGATACGGCTCCGAGGCTAACCGGTGTCACGGTTCCCGGTGCGCGTGCAAGGAATTCCACTCCCGTAATGGCCGCGCCGGCGGCTCCGGAGCGGGCATCCACGAGCAGCGTGACGGCGTCGGCGGTCTGGAAGACATCGTGCTGCACCGGGTTCAACCATGTGAGGCGCGGACGCGATGGTGCGATGGTGATATTCACCGCGGTGCTCTGCGCCGTGGTTCCGCTGAAATTCGCGGCCACGGCAGTGAGCGCGTGAGTGCCCTCCGCGGCACCGGTCCATGCGTACGATACCACGCCCGCGGCATCCGCCGGGAGCGGGGTGCTCAGCGGCAGCGAGCCGGAGAAAAACTGGATCGAATCAATGCCGCCGCGGGTGGTGAGGTCGGTGGCGGCGGCTGTCAGGACGACTGCTTCCCCCGCTTCGAAGACACTGCCATCCGCGGGTGATGTCAGGGTGACGGCTGGTGGCGAGGTGATGGCAGGGGTTACTGTGACCTCGATAGTATCACTGGCACTGAATTCTCCATCATTCGCCGTCACCTGCAGTGTATAATTTCCCGTGCGGCTGAAAGTCGCCGTCACTCCACCTCCGGGGGCACTTTGCAGGACGGCGTAACGAGCGCCGGTCAGCACCCGCCATGCGACGGTGAGCCACGGGCGGGCGAGGCCGTCATCGGTTAGCTGCGGCGTGATGGTGAGGGCGGTTCCTGCCGCCGCCGTGCGATCCGGCCCGGCAGTGACCACGGGCGGCGTGTTCACCGCTGTCGTGACCGTGAAGCTCACATCGTCCGATCCGGTGAGCAGAAAATTGGACACGGTGAGTC
>JANNVM010000365.1:0-8074 GCA_031414455.1 Verrucomicrobiota bacterium | reverse complement strand
GCTTCGTCGCAGCCGCCGTCGTTAGGTTCGTTCCGCTCACATAGATCACCTTGTAGCGCGACAAGTCATCGCTCGCGAGCATGACCTCGTCGAGCGGATCGACCGGTTCGTGCGCGTGGGCGAGCGCCGTATAGATCCACTTCGCGTTCTCGTAGGCTGCTGGCGATCCGCCGGCCGCCAGCTTGTTCCAGAGTTCCGACGAGCGCGGATTGACGACTGCAACTTCCGGTGCGACCGCCCATGTCGAACCATAAAGAAGATCTTCGCTCTCGCCGATCAGGCTCGCGGTCTTCGCGACCAGCGCCAGCGTGTCCCCGTTTTCCGCGAAGCTGTCCCCCTTCACGTAGTCCGGACCGTAAGTGTACCAGTAGATCATCTTCGCTCCCCGGCTCGCGGCGGCCAGCGCGCGCTGGATAGGCGCGCCGCGGTGAGGCTTCACATAGACTCCGAATTCCGTGTGCATCTTCTCCGTCAGGATGCGACCGGTGTCGCAGAGGTAGCTGTCCCAGCCCCAGACGCGCGCGTCGCGGTTTGATGTCTCATAGACCATCGCGTTGTCGGCGTGGCGGTAGAACTCGAAGAAGTCGAGGCTGTGGCCGCCCATCAGGAAAGTGTTCCCGCGCAGCGCGAAGGAATAGACGAAGGGCTGCTTTAGCGACGGATTCTTCCGCTTCTCCCCGTTCGCCTTAGCCAGTGCATCGCGGACCGGCGTGAACAGTTTCGCCGATGCATAATTGGAGAACAAAGACGTGTAATAGGTCAGCGCCGTCGCAGGTGCGCCCTTCGCCGAAAGATCCGCCGGCCGGACCTCCGACCAGTCCGACTTTCCAAGGGTCGCGAGCGTCACGCCCTGTTCCTTCAGCCAGGTCCGGAACGCGTCGGTGCAGGCGCGACACGACGCAAAGTGGCCCTTCCCCTCCGGTGCCCTGTCAATCACTGTGCCGATCTCGTCCTCGGTGCGCCACCAGACTTCGTCTGTCGCCATTTTCAGCGCGGCGCCAAGACCTTCGTCGATCATCGCCTGCGTCCGGTGCGCGACGCCCGGTGCGAATGGACAGCCCGCCTCCGGCTCGGTCTCGCCTTGCTTCGCCGCCGGCACCGGATAGCCGCCGAGCTGCGCATAAACGACGTGCATGAAGTCTGCGGCCTGCGTTCCTTCCCCGAGGCCGTTCACCCCGAGAACCTTCAAGCCGCGCAACTCCGCATCCCTAACCGCGAGGTTCGTATAGCGGACCCCGTACCCGTGGCCCTCGCCGTAGCCGCCGAGATCCGTGACGATGCCGAATTTCGAAGGCCGCGGTCCTTTCGCGAAAGGCAGCGCCTCCAGACCCGCGGCGCGGCGCCTGGCGTAATCCAACAGCCCGGAAAACTCCTCGAGAAATTCAGGATTCTCCGGCGTCTTCCCGCCCGCGAGACGATAGCCGGGGATCACAACGCCCACCGTCCCGCCATCCGGTCCGGTCTCCTTGAATGTCTTGAGCGTCTTGCGCTGCCAGGTGACTTCGAATTCCATCCCGACGTTTTTCGAATGGCCCTCCATGTGCGCCGTGCCGTCGGCATTGCGAACCCGCTTGCCTCCGTTGCCGGCCATTACCGTTAGAAAGAGCTTCCCGGGAAACTTGCCTTGAACGAATGAGGCCACGGAAATCGCAGGCGACCAGGTTCCCACCGCGAGATTTTCGCCGAAGGTGCCCTGCACCGGCGTGCCGCCAAGTCCTTCGCCGCCCCGGTGCCACGTGATCCCCGTCGGCCCCGGCGGCGTGATCGCCGTCACCCGCGCGCGGATCGTGAGATCGACCGGTACGGTGAATGTCGCATCTTTCGTCGCGACGTCCACTTGCGCCTTCCTGTCGTCCTCCGCCGCGGTGTTGCCAGTCAGCGAGAGCCCGAGAAACGCGATCCAGAGTCTACTCATGGTTGGCCCACTTCGTATTCCCGGATGAATGCCGCGGGCGGTGCCCCGACTGCTGGTGCTGAAAGGAAAGTTGATCTCTGTGAAAGTCATGAGCGAGGGAGCGAATGGGGTTGGAGGGGCGCCGGGCGGACGGCAACGAGGTAACTTTTTTGCACAGCTATGTTCAAAAGCGATGTTTTGAAGGACTCTAACATTTAGTGGACCTCTCCTCGCAGTAGCTGGCAGTCAGCCAAATCCACATCGAGAAACTCCCCGTGGGCGATGTGATTCCGTTTACCTGCCAATTTTTCGTCTATCAACTGGGCCTTCAGAATGAAAGGGGTGTCTTCGATTCCAAGGCACCAAAGAATTTCCTTCAACACCTTTGATGAGAGGTTGGATTCGGTCCTGATGGATTCACCGTCCAACCATGGCATTCGAACGCCAAGTTTGTTTCGGAAACAATCGGTCACACCCCCTAGCTGTCCCGGCTTGACCTCCTCCGGTCGAAAAGCGAATTTCCGCCACGCCGGGGCTCAGTGGCGGGCGGCATTCTCATGAGCCATTGGTCGCGTCAATTCGCGGAACGGTCAAGTTTCGCTTCCTTGGACGGATTGGACTATTTGGCGGCACTCGGCCATTTCCGCGCCCGTTCGAATTTCCCGTGATTTCGTAGTATTCCTCCTCACCTTGGAGAACCGCCGCGGTAATGATCACTGCCATGAAAGGCTTCCGCCGCCCGCACCCTCTATCCATTCGACGAATTCCCGTCCGGCTTGTGACGGTCCTTGCCACGATGGCTGGACTCTCGCCTGCGCCGGCTTCGGATTTTGTCTTTCGCGATGCGGGGGACGACGCGGGCCTGTTTCCGGACGTGGCCGGTATCCAGGGGCACGGCGCAGCGTGGGGAGATGTGGATGGAGACGGATTTCTCGATCTATACGCGGGCACCTTTCACAAGGAGGGCACGAAGCCGAATCTTCTGTTCCGCAATGTGGGAGGAAAATTCCGCCTCGATGGGCAGAAGTCGCTACAGATATCAGCCCGCACGACGGGTGTCGTATTCGCCGACTTCGACAACGACGGCGACCTTGATCTGTATGTCGGCAGCATGCCGAAGCCGGAGCAGGGCCTGGCCGGTTGTGCGATTTTCCGCAATGACGGCAGCGGGGCCTTCACGGATGTCTCAAAAGAGAATGGAGCGTGTCCCGCAGCCTTCGGTGGCCGCAGCGCCACGGTTCTTGATTTCGATGGTGACGGCCTGCTCGACATCCTAACCGGCGAAGATCCGCTGACTGGCTACAACGGCTCGCCCACGAAAAGCTCGCGTTTGTTTCGCAACAAAGGGGCGCTGCAGTTTGAGGATGTTTCCCGCGTGGCCGGACTGCCGGCGGACGTGCCAGGCTACGGCGTCACTGCGGCGGATGTGAATAACGACGGCTGGCCGGACTTCTTCATCGTCTCGTCAGCGGGAAATGTCCTTTTTCTCAACGATGGTCGCGGCCACTTTCGCGAAGCGCCCGGCACGCGTGATGTCTTCGCATGGAAAGACGCGGGCGGCGACAACATGGTCTGCGGCATTTGTTTTGGCGATGTGAACCGTGACGGACTGCCCGATGTTGTCATCGGCCAGCACTTTGAAGCGCCGTGGCAGAAGCCGGTCGCCAACCGCCTCTACCTTCACCGCGGAATCCGGGACGGCATTCCTTCGTTTGAGGACGTCACCGTCGCGGCGGGACTCGTTCCGCTTGCCCTCAAGGCACCTCATGTGGAAATTCAGGACTTTGACAACGACGGCTGGCCTGATATTTCCGTCAGCGTCGTCAAATTCAGAGACGGCCGCCCGTACCCGGTCATCTTCAAACACCTCGGTCTGCTGAATCGCCTGCCGCACTTTCGCGCGGATGCCCTCGCCGTGAACGACTTTCCCACAGACGAAGACCGCGCCATCAAGCGCTCCGGCGACTTCTTCAAAAAAGTGCTCAGCGATCACAAGATCATCTACACGGCTCCCGGCCCCGCTGGCGACTACGACAATGACGGGAGGCTCGATTTTTTCCTGCCAAGCTGGTGGCCGGAAGCGCGCTCGCTGCTCCTGCATAATGAAACGCCTGGCGGCAACTGGCTCCAAATACAGCTTGAAGGTGCGAAAGGCATCAACCGCAATGGAATCGGCGCGCGGGTCAGAGTTTATCCGGCCGGCAAGGCCGGCGATGCCGGTGCGCTGCTCGGATGCCATGAGCTCAGCGCCGCATCCGGCTATGCCTCCGGCCACGCGGCCGTCGCGCACTTCGGGCTTGGCAGCGAATCGCTGGTCGATGTCGAGATTATCCTCCCGCACGGAAAGGGTGTGGTGACGCGGAAAGGGGTCAAAGTGAATCAGCGAGTAACCGTAAAGTGAACCCATGAAATGAGTGCGACCACGAAATCAGCTTGCGCCCTGGGAGCGCCGCCGTCCCGTGCGACTTATTGCAACGCCGCAGGCCACTTTTCCAATCGCTCGCAAGGTGCGGCTGACGCCGGTTATTCCAATGCCGCCCGGGACGGCGGCACCCCCAGCCCATGAAAACGACCCTCACACTCTTTCTGCTTTGCAGCACGATTCGGACAGCGATGGCCGCTGAGGTCAGTTTTCCGCCCGCACTCCCCGGCGGAAAGGATGTCGTCACCATAACCTCGGAGGATTTCCTCAAACCGCCCGACACGATCCTTCCCGGCGTCGCCGTCGCGAAAACGCCGCCGGCCATCGATCTGATGTACCTCCCCGGGCAGACCTACCCTGGCAAACCATGGTCGGTGTGGGGGGACAGCCTTGCGTCCGGCGGAAAATATTATGCAGCCATCGGCGATCACCTGGCTCCGGCCGGAAATGCGTTCGTTTACGAATACGACCCCTCCGCCAAAAAGATGCGCCAGCTCGTTGATCTGCAAAAACTCCTCGCGCTGCCTGCCGGGCACTACCGTCCTGGTAAAATTCACAGCCGGCTCGACCGGGGCGACGACGGCTGGATTTATTTCTCGACCCACCGCGGCTCGACCCGCGTCACGACGGACGAATTTCACTACAAGGGCGACTGGATCGTGCGTTGCGATCCAGCGAGCGGGAAGTCGGAGATCGTGACCCACGCGCCCGTGCCAAAGCATTGCATTCCGTGCAGCGTCCTCGATCCAAAGCGGCTGATCTTCTATGGCGGTACCGCGCCCGGGACCGGCAAGGACGGCGAAGGCATCCAGTTTTTCGCATGGGACGTGCGCGGAAAGAAGCTGCTCTATTCCGGCCCCAATGGCCCGTCGCGTTACATGATCCTCGCGAAATCCACAGGCCGCGTCTATTTCACGCCCGGCAAAGAGGGCGAGGGCTCGCTCATGCGCTTCGACCCGGAACTCGGCGGTGCTCCGGTGAAGATCGCCGCCAGCATCGGCCTGCGTGCCGCCACCGAAGAGACGCCTGGCGGGTTCATTTACAGCGTGTCCTCCGGTCAGAACGGCGAATCCACCCTCTATGCCTTCAATACCAGAACCGAACACGCCGAGAACCTCGGTCCCGCCGCGGTCGGCACACAGCATTACATCACTTCCATCGATGCCGATCCATCGGGACGCTTTCTTTACTATGTTCCCGGTGCTCACGGGGGCAGTGAACTCGACGGCTCTCCGGTGGTGCAGTTCGACGTGAGGACGCGGAAGAAAAAGGTCATCGCCTTCCTGCACCCGTTCTGTGCGGATCAATACGGCTGCACCCTGAAGGGCACCTTCAGCTCCGCGGTCGATCCCGCGGGCGACAAACTCTACATCACATGGAACAACAGCCGCGGGACGAAAGTGTGGGACTCCTGTGTGCTGACCGTCGTTCACATCCCGGAAAGCGAACGGGTTCCCTAGCGTTTTCTCACGGCTTGATGTTTTCCCCCGCCGGGGTGGAATGCGGCCCTCACGATCTCTCACCCATGTTTCTCCGCCCCTACATCATCGGCACTGCCGGCCACATTGATCACGGCAAGAGTTCGCTCGTGCTGGCCCTCACCGGCACCGATCCGGACCGGCTGCCCGAGGAAAAGGCGCGCGGCATGACGATTGATCTGGGATTTGCCCATCTGGATATTGCAGACCCGGGCGACCCTGCGACGACTTACAGCCTCGGGATCATCGATGTGCCGGGTCATGCGGACTTTGTGAAGAACATGGTCGCCGGGGTCGGGAGCATTGACGTGGCACTGTTCGTGGTGGCGGCGGACGACGGCTGGATGCCGCAGACGGAGGAGCACCTCCAGATTCTCACCTATCTCGGAGTGACGCGGGCGGTCGTGGCCCTCACGAAGTCCGATCTCGTGGAGGATCCTGACTTTGCCGCCGAAGTGCTGCGGGAGTCGCTGGCCGGCACGCCATTCGCTGCCGCTCCCATCGTGCCCGTGGCCGCGCCCAAGGGACGGGGCCTGACGGAACTGAAAGCCGCGCTCGCCGCGGTGCTGCGCGACACGCCGTCGCCCGCGGACATTGGCAAGCCGCGTCTGCCGGTGGACCGCACATTTTCGCCGCAGGGCATCGGCACGGTCGTCACCGGGACACTCAATGGCGGCACCTTTCAGCGGGGGCAGGAAGCGGTGGTGCAGCCGTCCGGATTGAAAACGCACCTCCGCAATTTGCAGTCGCACAGCAGCAATGTGGAGACCGCACAGCCCGGCATGAGGACGGCGGTGAACCTTGCCGACATCGCCATCGCCGACCGCGAAGACCGCGCCGGCGTGCAGCGCGGCGACATCATCACGCTGGAGTCGCTTGGCTCGGCGTCGGACACGCTGGATGTGGTTCTTGAAAAATCCCTGCGGGAAGTGCCCGGCTCACCGATGGCCACCAAACCGCTGCGCAACGGTCAGAAAGTAATGTGGCACCACGGCGGGTCGGCACATGAGGCGCGGATCTATTTCCTTGGTACGCGCAGCATGGAACCAGGCGCCCGCGTCACCGGGCAGTTGCGGTTCAGTTCGCCGGTTTATGCGTTCACCGGCGACCGGTTTGTGCTGCGCGATTTTGCGAGGCAGGCGACGATTGCCGGCGGTACCGTGCTCGATCCTGACTCGAGCCGCGCGCTCTTCCGCAAGCCGCGCAACCGTGCCGCGCTCGAAGCGTGCGCTGCCGCGCCGGATGACCCTGCGGCGCTTCTCGCGGCCAAAGTGCAGCGCGACTGCGCCCTGCCGCGTGCCGCGGCTCTGCTCAAGAGCCGCTTCAGTCAGGCGGAAGTGGATGCGGCGGTCGCGAAACTCACCGCCGCCAAAACCATCATGGCCGACGGTGCCTGGCTCATGGATGCAGGCTGGTGGGCGGAGCGCATCACCGAATGCGGCGACCTCATCAAGGCGCATCACAAAGCGCAGCCGCAACTCACCGGAATGGACTTCGCGGAACTCTCCGCGCGTGCCACCGCGCTGTTGCCTGACAAACGAATGCTGGACGTGTTCATCGCGGGGCTTACCGCCGCCGGATTCGTCCGCAGCGGCCGGCACATCCGCTGGGGTGCCCACCGCGCGTCGCTGCCGCCCGCGCTCCAGGCCGCCGGTGCGAAAATCCGCGCCGCTCTCGCCGTGAATCTTATCGAGCCGCCGAACCCTGGTGAAATCGCTCCCGGTCCGGTGGACCGGCAGGCGCTCAAATTCCTCCTCGATACCGGCGAGGCGATTCAACTCGACGAGAAAGCCGTGCTGCTTATTGAGGGCTACGAAAAGCTGAAAAACCTGATCACGGCGCATTTGGAAAAGGCCGGCCAGGCCACGGCCAGCGACCTCCGCGTGGTCACCGGCACCACGCGGCGCATTCTGATTCCCCTGCTGGAGCGTCTCGACCGCGAAGGTGTCACGCGGCGCGCAGGGGACTTCCGCACCCTCAAGATGTAAACGATGCCGCCTGCGGGCACACCGCCCCGGGTGCAACATTCAGCGTAATCGCCACGTTACCCGTTTTATGAAAACCCGACTCCTCCCGATCCTCCTCTGCGCCGCTCCGCTCGCCGCGCAGGAGTCAGCGCAATTGCCCACGGCGATTGAGATCCTGACCGCCTTCAAGACCTGGACCGCCCGCGAAAACGTGTCGGGCCTCGTCGAACTCCGGGGTACTGACGGCGCGCCCACGCCGGCATCGTGGACATTGGTCGCGTTTGAGCCGCGCAGCCCTACCAAATTCGAAACC
>JANNVM010000364.1:0-4143 GCA_031414455.1 Verrucomicrobiota bacterium | reverse complement strand
GGAGATGGATTTTTTCCCTGGCATGGAATGGTGGGTGGAGCGGCTCAACGAGCGCTGCGACTTTCACCATGTGCTCGGCTCGGTGCATTTCTTTGGCCGCGCTTACAAAGAACAGTTCTTCAAGAACGACCTGCTCGCGTTACAGAATCAATACTTCACGCACATCGCGGAAAGCGCGGAGACAGGGCTGTTCGACACACTGGCGCATCCGGACCTCGTAAAGAACTTCCAGGCGGGACTCTGGCAGTTTGAGATGATCGAGGAGCACCTTGCCAACTGCCTCGACCGCGTCGCGCGAACGGGAGTCGCCATGGAATTGAACACATCCGGCATCAACAAAGCCATGTCCGAGTTCAATCCCGGGCCGCAAATGCTGCGCCTGATGCAGGAGCGTGGCATCCCGGTGGTGCTCGGCAGCGACAGCCATACGCCGCGGCGCGTGGCCGCGGATTTCGACCGTGCGCTTGATGCGCTGGAAGAGGCCGGCTACACCAGGGTGTCGTGCTTTCTCGGCCGGAAGCGTCAGGACTTCGCTATCGCCGATGTGCGCGCCACGCTGCATCTCCCGCAGCGGTTGGTGCTGACAGAGGCGGAACTGCGGGCGTAACCGCAGCGCGACATTCCATTGTCGCGTTCCCGCAGGACTCGACTTTGGAAAGTCGAGCTACTTTCCTGTTTCCGTCCTCCCGCCCGCCTCCACTCTCCCGGCCCATGCTCGAACTCAAGGAAGTCTATTACACGCTCCCGCGCGAGGAGGCGGATGTGCATCTGCTCAACGATATTTCGCTGGAGGTGAAACCCGGGCACTTCATGGCCATCGTGGGGCCGTCGGGGTGCGGCAAAACGACCCTGCTCAAAGTGATCGCCGGGCTGCAACTGGAGACCGCCGGAAAAATCGTGTGGCGCGGTGAGGACGTCAGCGAGGGCGGGGACATTCATCCGCAGGAACTTGGCTATGTGCCGCAGTTCAGCATCGCGTTCGATCACCTAACCGTGGAGGAATGTGTGGAAACCTCCGCCAAACTCCGCACGCGTGCCTGCGGTGACGAACTCTACGGGATCGCCGACCGCGTCATCTCCGAAGTCGGTATGGAATCATCGCGCACCAAGCGCGTCTCCGTTCTCTCCGGCGGGCAAAAGCGCCGGCTCGGGCTCGCCATGGAACTGGTCAGCCGCCCCCGCCTTCTCCTGTGTGATGAAGTCACCAGCGGCCTCGATCCGCAGGGCGAACGCGACATCGTCCAGTTGCTCTATAAGCTCTCACTGCCCGACGACCGTATCGTCGTCAATGTCACCCACAGCCTGAGCAATCTCGATCTCTACAATTCGGTGCTCGTCATGTATGAGGGACACGTCGTGTATCACGGGACACCGGAGGCGATGCCGCATTACTTCAGTGCGGAGACGGCCGCGGCCATCTATCCCATGCTGGCGATGCGCAGCGCCGCGGACTGGCATGAGTCATGGCAAAAGTACCGCGAGGCCTACTACGAAAAGCTTGACCACCGTCTCGCGGAACGCGCGCACCCGATGTCGGCTCCCGACCCTTCCGGCGAAGTTCCGCCGGATGCTGCGGCCCCCGCCACCGAACACGAACCCGCCGGCATGCTGCGGCAGTTCCTCGTGCTCAACGGTCGCCGCTGGAAACTCTTCCTCCGCGACCGCACCCAGATTTTCCTGCACCTTGCCCTGCTCATCGGATTTCCGATCCTTGTCGTGATCTTTGCCACCGACGGCATGCCCGCGATGCCCGAACTCAATGTCCCGGTCACGATCGAGGGGATGAAAACCCGCGCCGGCAATGTGGAGCGGCAGGTGGAAATCGGCGGGCTCATTTCCGGCCTCGTCATGTTTCAGGTGATTCTACTAACACTGATGGGCTCCAACAATTCCGCGCGCGAGATCGCAGGGGAGCGCCTCACCTACGAAAAAGAGCGGCTCGGCGGACTGAGTCCGATGGCTTACCTCGCGAGCAAGTGTGCCTTCCTCGCCGTGCTCGTTGTGGTTCAGTCCGTCTGGATGGGACTGTTCGTGAACCACTTCACCGGTTTGCCGGGTGTCCTCGGAGAAAAAATCAGGATGCTGCTGCTGGTGAACGGAGCCATGACCGCCGTCTGCCTTGCCATCTCGGCCAACATGAAATCCCCGGAGCAGGCGTCACTTCTGAGCATTTACCTTGTTGGCTTTCAGTTGCCGCTCTCCGGTGCCGTGCTGGCACTGCCCGGCACCATGGAGAATGTCGTGCAGCCTCTCATCGCCGCTTACTGGAGCTGGAGCGGCCAGCTCAGCAGCATGAGGAACAGCGATTATTTTGTGGCCATCAACCAGGCCGTGCCGACGGACATCGTCACCAACTTCAAGACAAGTTCCGCCGTCCTCATGGCGCACGTCCTCTGCGGCCTCGTCGCGGCGTGGATTGGCTGCAAACGGCACCGGTGGAACTGAAGCCGTCACCCGGCGGCAGATTCAGAATCGGGTAGTGCCTCAGTTTGATTTTTCGCGGGGGAATCGCAGCGCGGGGATGGCGGCAGCCTCCCCGTGTTCGCCGCCCAATAAGCAGCAACAAGGGGCAGCCTAAAGCCATGCCCGCGCTCCAGGCACCGTTTCCCGCTCCGGGGATTCCTTTTCAAACGGAGGCACTGCCCTGTTGTCCCGACGGCAGGAACCCCAGTGCCTCAAGGTAACTTCGGGTGCTCTGTTCGATGGAAAATTTCTCCACCGCCTGCTGAAGGACGCTGGCCGGAAGCGGTACCCGCAATGTTTCCAAAATGGCCGCCGCCAGTTTTTCATGATCACCCACCGGAACGAGCGTTCCAAATTTTCCATTCTCCAGCGTTTCGCGGGGACCGGAGGGGCAATCCGTCGAAACCACCGGCGTGCCGAGTGCCATGGCTTCGACCAGCACGGTGGGAGAGCCTTCGCCGACCGAAGAGAGCGCGAATACCGCGGCCTTCTTCATATAAGCATACGGATTTTCGGTGTGACCCCGCAGCGCCGCGCACTGCTGCAATCCGAGTTCATTGATCAGTTGCTGCAATTCGCCCAGCAACGAGCCCTCGCCGATGATGATCAGGCGGCATTCCTGCTGCTGGCGGACCAGATGGAACGCCCGGATGAGTGTGGGGAAATCCTTTTGCGCATTCAATCGTCCGACGCCGAGGACGACCGGCACGGACGGATCGTTCAGCCAGGGATCATCCACCGGCAGTTCACTCTTTTCGTAAAGTTCGGGGCCGATGATCGGATTCGGCAGGGCGACCATTCGCCCGCGGGGAATTCCGGTGATTTCCACGGTATCCTCCACCACACCTTCCGAGACCCCGATGATCAGATGGAGGTGAGGGAACGACCAGCGCATGCCGGCGCAGCGCAACCAGCGCTGCCATGCCGTCTTGTGTCTCAACACACTCATGAGGTTCATGTGCATTTGCCCCACGATCCTTGTCTCACCGCGCGCCAGTCGGCGCGCCATCACCGCAATGCGCACACAGCGGTCCTTGGCGGCCATCAGCACGTCAGGACGTTCCCGCCGCAGGTAAGCCGCCAGGGCCGGCAGAGCCGACGTGGTATGACGGGCTTTCAGCCTGATCACCCGGACGTTAGGCCAGGAGGTTTCAGGCAGCACAGCGTTTTTTCCGACCACGACCAGAAGATCCACGTTAAGGTCGTGTGCGGAAAGTCCCTGCAACAGATTGAAAACCACCCGTTCGACTCCGCCCTTCCCGGTGAAGGACACAAAAATGGCCAGTCGCGGTTTTTTTGAATTCATAACAAACGGGTGGGATTCTCCGGCCTGAGCATCGTTGCGTCACCGCCGGAAGCAATTCCTTATCCTTCGCCGGGGCACACGTCCGCGATGGCATCATCAAGCGCCGCAACGGCGGCGCGAAGCTGGTCAGCACTGATGCACAGCGGCGGCATGAGAACCAGAGTGTCACCCACCGGACGGGTCAGCAGTCCGTGAGAACGTGCGGCGAGGCAAACGAAGTGGCCCAGCCGTTTCGTCCCCTCAGCAGCCACATCAATACCAGCGATGAAACCGCATTGCCTGACACCGGTGATACGCCCTGGATGGGCCGCTTGCAACATCGCGAGCAACTCCCCTAGCAGCGCAATCTTTGGCTGAAGGTGCTCCAGCGTATT
>JANNVM010000363.1:0-1970 GCA_031414455.1 Verrucomicrobiota bacterium | reverse complement strand
GCCATGGCCATGCGCACCGATCCGTCCAACGCCCGCTATTTCCAAATGCAGGGCCTCGCCCCCGACGGCGTGACGCCGCTCAACAATCCCGCATGGCCGCGCGTGCTCGATGCGGACAATCAGATTGACTACATGCTCCTCGTCTTCTGGGCCGGCAGCAGCGATGCCCCGCTCACCGGCGGCGGCGACGCCGTGAATAACTGGTTCTGCTACCGCAAACGCGACAGCAACATGGGCTTCCTGCACTTCGCGCACGACATGGAGCACTCCTGCTTTGGCGGCGACCGCACCGGGCCTTACACCAACGCCAACGTCACCAGCTTCAACTACGCCAACCCGCAGTACCTCCACCAGCACATGATGAACAATGCGGAGTACAAAATGCGCTGGGCCGACCGCGTGCATAAACACATGTTCAACGACGGTGCGCTCACCACCGCCAGGAACACCGCCCGCGCCAACGCCCTCGCCGCCACTGTCAGCACCGCCATCATCGCCGAATCCGCCCGCTGGGGCGATGCCAAGATCGAGCCCCCGCGCGACAAGTCGCACTGGGAAGGCGCGCGGAATACATTCCTCAACTTCATCCCCGGGCGCCATAACGAAGTGCTCAACCAGCTCCGCGGGGATGGACTCTATCCCAACCTGACAGCGCCTGGTTTGAGCCAGTGGGGCGGCTATATCGCCTCCACGCAGCAGTTGTTCCTCGATGCACCCTCCGGAACCATTTACTTCACTGCGGACGGCAGCGACCCGCGTCTCATTGGCGGCGCGATCAAGCCCGGTGCGCAGATATTCACCTCCGCCACGACGACGGATACGTTCATCGCGATGGGAACGGCTGCGGCCCTCGTGCCGTGGAAATATCTCGTCACCAACGTGGACCAGGGCAGTGCGTGGCGCGCGCTGGCTTTCCCGGACGGCACATGGAGCACAGGCAATACGGAAATGGGCTACAACGACGGCGATGAGGTCACGGTCATTGAGGACAACTTCACCGCCGGCGTGCCGGCAGGCGCCACGGACCGCTTCATCACGACGTATTTCCGCAAGACCTTCACGGTGACTGATCCTGCTCAATACACCGGATTTGCCATCACGCTGAAGCGTGACGACGGGGCCGTCGTTTTCCTCAACGGCGAGGAAATCGCACGCCCGAACATGCCCGCTCTGCCGGCCGCCATCGGTTGGGGTACGACTGCTCTCGCCAGCAACGAGAACCTGGTGGACACGATTCCCGTCCTGGCTTCGAAGTTCATCAACGGCACCAACGTCATTGCCGTAGAGATCCACCAGCAGGGCGCTGGCAGCAGCGACATCAGCTTCAACTGCTCCATCACCGGCACGAAGACGAACGCCACCACGCCGCTCTACCTGACAGGTCCGGGAGCGGTGAATGTGAAGGCCCGGGCATTCGACGGCACTAACTGGAGCGCACTGGCGGACACCACCTTCCTCGTGAACTCCCAGGCCGCCGGCGCGGGAAATCTCGCCATCACGGAGATCATGTACCACGCCGCCGATCCGAATCCCGCTGAGATTGCCGCCGGATTCAACGATTCCGGCGACTTTGAATACATCGAACTCACCAACCTCAGCACCACACTCAGTGCCGATCTTGCCAACGTGCGCTTCCTCCAGGGCATCGGCTTTGATTTCGACAACGCGCTCACCGGTCGTCTCGTCCCTCCCGGCGGCCGCGTGCTGCTCGTGCGTAACACCGCGGCGTTCCAGTTCCGCTATGGCACCGGGCTGCCTGTGGCCGGTGAGTTCAGCGGCAGCCTCGACAACATTGGTGAGCGGCTGCAACTTGTGAATGCGTCCGGTGCGGTCATCAGTGACTTCACCTTCGCCGACCTCGAACCCTGGCCGACTCAACCGGATGGTCTGGGGCAAAGCCTGGTGCTGCGCCGGCCTGGACTCGACCCCTCGCTGCCGCAGAACTGGCGGGCCTCGGTCACCGCCAATCC
>JANNVM010000362.1:0-2117 GCA_031414455.1 Verrucomicrobiota bacterium | reverse complement strand
ATGACGACTGCCTTCGCCACGGTGGTGGAGGACATGACGGCGCGCGAGGCGATCGGGGCACTGCGCAAGGTGGCCGATGAAGCGGAAATGCTGGCGCGCATATACGTCGTCGATCACGAAGGTCTGATTCTTGGCAAAGTCCGTCTGCGCGACCTGACCTTCGCGCCGCCGGAGCAGTTGATCGCCGACCTCAACGACGGCGATACCCGCGCGGTCCTCGCCAGCGCCGACCAGGAAAAAGCCGTCCGCATGATGTCGAAGTATGACATGCTGGCCCTGCCGGTCGTGGACGACGACGGCCGCATGCTGGGAATCATCACGCCGGATGACGCGCTGGACATTCAGGAGGAGGAAAGCACGGAGGATTTGGAGCGCCAAAGCGGTATCGCCGGCGACGCGGCCGACGAATCCTATCTTAATACGCCCGTGCTGCGCCAGGTGCGCCGCCGTCTCGGCTGGATCGTGTCGCTCGGCTTTCTCGGCCTGATTTCCGGCTGCGTCATCTATTCCTATCAGAGCCAGCTCAATGCCGTTTTCGCACTCACGATTTACATGCCGATGATTGTCGCCGCCGGCGGCAATACCGGCGGCCAGGCGGCAACGATGGTCATTCGTGCCATGTCGCTGGGGGAGTTTTCGCCAGCCGCCATCATGCGGGTGGCATGGAAGGAACTGCGCGTGGGCCTGCTGTTGGGACTGATGCTTTCCGTGTGTATGGTCATCCAGATTTTCCTGTTCCGTCCTGCGTTTATGCAACTGGAGGGCGACAATGTGATGCGCTTCGCCGCCACCGTCGGCATCGCGCTGCTCACGCAAATCACTGCCAGCACACTCATCGGGGCCATTCTTCCCATCGGCGCGCGGGCTTTGAAACTCGACCCCGCCGTCATCGCCAGCCCGGCCATCACCACCATCGTGGATGCCACGGGACTGCTGATTTACCTGAATCTCGCGCGCACGATACTGCACCTGTAACCGGCGCGGAATTTGATATCCATTCCGGGGATTCCCATGTTATGTGGCGGCATGGAAACGGAAAACACTGGGGCTCTTGATCTGCACGCGGAATATCTGCGCACGCTGCGGGCAGTGCGAGTCGCGGCGGCGGTTCTGATCGTGTGCTGTGCGAGTTGGTGCTGGCAGCAATATCGCCAAGTCGAACCGCTGTTTGAGATCATTGAGAACCGAACAGGGAATTTTCGAAATCCTTACATAATTGATTTGGTGGCGGACAACGCGCCTATGCTTGGAACGACCGCTCCAATGGTGGCTGTAGCCTGTCTGGCGTACGTTCTATTCGCAGCCCGAACGGTTTCGCATCTCGTTTACGCAGCGATTGTTGGTGCAGGCACCTGCGCCATAGCAGGGCAGTTTTTGAGTCTCGGAGTTATGGAGTCGTGGCGCGAGATGTACTTGGCTTTGGAACGGGCATGGCGACTTCAACCCTGACGACTTTAGGTCATTCAATCACAATGCAGCAGGCGTCGAGTCAGCCCAGCCAATACGGGCACCGAAGCCGGATTTACCTCCGCCGTTTCTTTCCCCGGCTGCGGCTGAGGTTTTCGCGCAGGTGGGTCTGTGCGGCGCGGCTATCGTCGAGCAGCGTGGTATATAGGTAGTCGAAATTGTCGAGGCGGCGGCGGGGGACGGCTTTGCCGATGAAGCGTTCCACGGCTTCGGCGTTCATGAGTTCGTCGGCGCTGAGGATGGTGTAGGCGTCGCCTTCCTTCTCGGCGCGGCCGGTTCGTCCGATGCGGTGGACGTAGTCCTCGGGATTGTCAGGGACGGAGTAATTGATGACGTGGGTGACGCCGCTGATGTCGAGGCCGCGGGCGGCGATGTCGGTGGCGATAATGACTTCAAATTCGCCGGTGCGGAAGCCGAGCAGTGCTTTGGTGCGGTCCTTCTGCGGGATGTCGCCGTGCATGAGGGCGACTTTGTGGTCGCCGTCGCGCTTAACGCGGGAGGCGAGCAGGTCGGCGTCGGCCTTCGTCCGGGTGAAGACCATGACGCTGGAGAAGTTCGTTTCCTTGAGCAGGGCGAGGAGCAGGTCTTCGCGCTGGAGGCGATTCACCGGGTAAAAGTAGTGGCTGACGGTGTTGGCGGCGGTGCGGGGG
>JANNVM010000361.1:0-11219 GCA_031414455.1 Verrucomicrobiota bacterium | reverse complement strand
CACCGGCAACTTCGCCGTGCTGCAAACGAAACAAACGCTGCACGCGGCCGGGATTCTCCATGCCAGCGACACGGAGCCGCTGCGACTCTATGCCGGCAGCGGTGACATTGCGGGCCTCACATTGTTCAGCGGCAAGTCCGGCAGGATCTTCGCCGGCGGCGACATTACGGACATCGCGCTCTACCTGCAGAATGTGCGCGACACGGACATCACGGTTGTTTCGTCCGGACGGGACATCGTGGCCTTCAACCCCAACGCGCCGCTCCGAACGGTGGCGCAGTCGGACGGCAATGTGCTGCTCAATACACCGGCGGGACTGCCCGCCGCCGGCGACCTCCAGATCAGCGGTCCGGGCACCATCGAGGTTCTCGCCGGTCGTCATCTCGATCTCGGCGTGGGACCGACCAATGCCGACCGCACTGCACTCGGACTTGTCAGTATCGGCAACGCGCGCAATCCGGCGCTGCCGTTTGAAGGTGCCGATATTGTCGCCGCTGCAGGCCTCGGGGCCGCGGGTGGATGGGACAATCCCAATCTCGATTTCGCGGCGTTCATTCCGAAATATGTCACCGAAGCCACGGTCATCGGTGCAGACACCCACGAGTACCTCGCGGAGACCCTGGGCAAGAAGTCATTCGAGGAATGGAAGAAACTCACCGCGACGGAGCAGCAGGCGCTGGTGGAGAAATCCGCGGCTGAATTCGATGCCCTCGCCGAAGATCAGCAGCGGCTGGTGGCGGTGGACATCTTCTACAAGGTGCTGCGCGACACCGGACGTGCCCGCGGCAAGACCGGCAATTACGATGTGGGCGAAGCGGCAATCAAGACGCTCTTCAAAGGCGATTCGTGGAATGGCGACATGGCCCTGACATCACGGCAGATCAAAACCCAGAGCGGCGGCAGCATCAGCCTGCTGGCACCAGGCGGGAAACTCACCGTCGGTCTCGATGCCACGGGAAGTCAGGCGCTGGACCAGGGGATTTTCACCGAATCCGGCGGCGCCATCAGCATCTTTGCCCATGAAAGTGTGGCCGTGGGCACGTCGCGAATCTTTACCCTGCGCGGCGGCGACGAAATCATCTGGTCCACTATCGGCGACATCGCCGCTGGTGCGTCATCGAAGACCGTGCAGTCCGCTCCGCCGACGCGCGTGCTCATTGATCCGCAAAGCGCTGACGTGAAGACCGACCTTGCGGGTCTCGCGACCGGTGGTGGCATCGGCGTGCTCGCCACCGTGGCCGGTGTGGCCGCGGGTAACGTGGACCTTATCGCACCGAAGGGCACCATTGATGCGGGCGACGCCGGCATCCGCGTGACGGGCAATATTAATATCGCGGCTAACAACGTGGTGAACGCCGGCAACATCGCCGCCGGCGGCAGCAGCGTGGGAACCCCTGCCGCACCATCCACCGGCGGCGCCACCTCCGTCGCTCCGCCACCGGCCACGCCGCCGAAGAATGAAAGCGCGGGCACCGACACTTCTAATAACAAGCCCCAGCCGAAGACGCCCGAAGAGGACCTGCCCGTCTCGATCATCACCGTGGACGTGCTCAACTACGGCGGCGGCAGTGCCGAAACTGACGACGACGAAGAAGAGAAGAAACGCCGCAAGAAGCAGTTGGAGGAGGAAGCGAAGAAGAAAGAGGCGGAAGGGACGCTGTAAAGGCGGTCCGCCCGCCGTTTGTGAGGGCGGGGACGATGCCCGGCCCGATATGCTATTCCCCGGCTACAGCGCCCCGCGGTTTTCTGCTGAAGGCGACCGCGCCAACAAGTCACTTCTGGCACGTATCGAGGAGGCGCTCGATGGCGAGCGTATGCTTGCGCATCGTGAGGAGAGACTGGCGGAGGACCACCGGATCGTTGATGACGCCGTCGAGCATGTTTTCGAGATAGCCCTGCACAATGGAGAGCGGGTTCTTCATGAGCAGCATGGTATCGCTGCACAGCGGCGGATTTGCGGGGGCCGGGGACTCCTCTCCGGCCTCTCCGGGAACCGAACTGTTTCCCGTCGTGTCCCTGGAGACGCCGCGCAGAGCGATGCGAACGAGACGTCGCGTGGGTGTAATCCACAGCGGCACGAGGGAAAGATGAAAGTGGTGATCATCGCGCCAGCGTTCTCCGGGAAGGGGCAGGGCGAGGCGCGAGAAGATTGGCTTGCCGGTGTGATAGGCATCCGCGGCGAGCATGCTCAACTGGCGGTCGGCGAGGACCGATTCCAGCTTGCGGCCAAGGATGCGGCCCCGCGGACGGAGCAGGCATTTGGCGGAACTGTTCACATAGAGAATCCGGTCGCCGCCGTCCACGAGCAGGCAGGCATCGGAGAGCCCCTCCATGACCTGTTCCATAAAAAACTCCGGTCCCTTTTCCGGCGGAGCGCCACTGGCTTCCACCGCGCGCACACCCGTTTGCTCCACCGGTTCCCGGAGCGGTGCCATTTTGAAATAGAGCGGGTGCTTTCGTTCCTGTATTAGCGGTCTTCGTCCCATCCTTACTTATTAGCGTTGACGATTCACCGGGCCAAACAATTGCAGGTGACAATGTTGACACCGCATTGCAAAGCCAGTCTGTCACACGTGCCGAAATCGTTTCGCAAAAAGAGAAGTAATCCGCTGAAAGCAGACGCAGTGGCAACGGTGGAGCGGACGGCGGAGGGTGATTTCAGAGGTGGATTCCGGCGGCTGCAACTCGCGCTGGCGTCCGTTCTGGAGGGCGATAGCATGGTGCTGAAATCCCCGCAGTTATGAAACCGACCCTTGCCCGCCTCACCGGGGCCCTGTGCCTCGCTCTGCTGACGCCCCTGCCTGCTCAGCAGGATGAGTTGCGTCCGCCGAAGGCGATACCCGTAGCCGAAGCGGATCCCGTTGCCCCTGCGCCGCCCGCCGCCGCTCCCGCCACTCCTCCGAAAGCAGCCGTGATACCGGAGGTGGATCCCCCGCCTGTTGAGCCTGCGCCTGACGAACCATGGGACGGCGACACCGAAGCGATGAACGGGAAGCAGCGCAAACAGAAGGAGCGGGAGGCTGCCGAAAAAGCGAAACTGGAGAAGGAGAGGGCGGATCGCGAAATGGCGGACAAAGCGGAGGAGGTGAAGACAGTAAAAGCAGTGCCGAATGACGTCAGGATGCCGCCGGTGATCGCGCCGCGGGAAGTGAGGCCGGACAAGCCGAAGATTCCCATCATGCGGCAGACCGATCCGGATGCGAAGCCGCTCACGCTCCGGGTGCCGGCGCCGCGCGGGCTCATCGTGGACCGCAACGGCCAGCCGCTGGCGCAGAACAAAATGGGTCACTATATCGGTGTGCAGCTTCCCCTGCAGGAGGGACTCACGGACGTTCGAATTCTTGATGCGGCGAAAGGCCCGCTGGCATTTTGTCAGGGGGAATTCACTGAGAAATGGGATGTGAGTGACGAGGATATCATTCAGCACTATCACAAGCGGCGATGGGTGCCGCTCTACTGTTCCATGCTGCTGCCGGAAGAGCGGGCCGCGAAGTTGAAGGAGGCGATGCCGCCCGGTGTCGTGCTGCGCCCCATCTTTCTCCGCACCTATCCGGAACAGTCCCTCGCCGGTCACCTGCTCGGGCAAATGGGAAAGAATCCGCTCGGCTTTTCCGCCACTGCGAAACAGGATCTCCAGGCGGAAGAACTGATGTGGCCGCCCACCGTCGGAAAAGGCGGACTGGAAAAGCGCTTTGACAAAGAACTCACCGGTGAACCAGGGCTCTACAACGCTCTCTTCGATGCGAAGGGCGAGAAGCTCTCCGAGGAATGGACCGAGCAGCCGCGAGCCGGTCACACGGTGGTCACGACGCTCGATATCGGGATGCAGAAAATTGCCGAACGGAATCTTCGCGAGCGGGGGGTGCGCGGGGCCTTCGTCATCATGGACGTGCGCACCGGAGATATTCTGACGATGGCCTCCACTCCGGCCATTGATCCCAACAACTGGGTCCATGGCGTCAGTGATGCCTTCTACAAAAAAGTGCTGGCTGATCCTGAGCACCCCCTGATGGCCCGGGCGTTCATGAACCGTTATCCGCCAGCCTCCACGTTCAAGATTGTGACGGCATTCGCGGCGCTGGAGACGGACGAAATTGGACCGCACTCCGAGTTCAGTTGCCCGCCGGGCATGTACTTCAACAAGATCTATATCAAAAATCACACGAAAAAGCATGAAGGCAACATGGATGTGGAGCGGGCCATCATGCGCTCGTGCAACACCTGGTTTTTCCAGGCGGCCCGGGTGGCCGGGGGCGCGGCACTGAGTTCCATGGCCATCCGGTTTGGCTATGGCGACAAGACGGGCATCTGTCTCGACGACATGGAGACCGCCGGATTTATGCCCACGCCGGAATCCTACGCCAACGCCAAACCGCGCGGCTCGCTCACGGGCGGCATTCTGGCAATCACGTCTATCGGTCAGGGCCAGGTGGAGGCCACGCCGCTTCAGGTGGCGCAGATGATGGCCGGCGTCGCGCGCGGGGATGCCGTGCCGCGCCCGCGCCTCGTCAAAATGATTCAGGACGTGGACGGCCGCATCGTGCAGCATTTCCCGCCCTCCACCCGCGCACCGCTCAATCTTTCCCAGGAGAACCTTGATGCCGTCCGCTATGGCATGAGGCAGGTGGTGACCGGCGGCGGCGGCACCGGATCGCGTGCCGAAAATGATTACGTCGCCATCGCCGGCAAGACCGGCACCGGGGAGTGGCACCCTGACAAGGACCAGTACGTGGCATGGTTTGCCGGCTTCATTCCCTACAAGAATCCGGAATACGCCTACGTCTGTCTTTACGAAGGCGATCCCGGCGAGTCCCAGATTTCCGGCGGTAAAAAGGTGGCCCCGATCGTAGGGGATGTCTTTAACGAGATCTACAAGGAGAAGAAGAAACGCGGCGATATCAAAGAAGGAGCCGGCGATGATGACGAAACGCTCGTGACCACCCGCCGCGAAAAAAGCAAACCCGCCGCCACGGAAGCTCCCCCCGCCGCACCGCCGCCGGTTGCCGAGGCACCCAGGCGAGGCGGTCTGCGCTGGCTGTTCCGCCGCCGCGAGAAAGCGCCCGCCGCGCCTCCGGCTCCTGTGCCCTCCGGCCGGCCGCTGCGCTGAGTTGTGGAAAATCCACTGGCAGGCCGTGCTTCCGCTGCTATTAGGCGCGCCGCTGTTTCAGCACTTCCTACCACCATCCCATGAAAAAACTGCCGATCATCCTCGCCCTCTCTGCTTTCGCCGCCGGCCGCGCCGCGGCTCAGGAGCCTGATTTCAAGAAAGACATCGCTCCGGTTCTCGAAGCCTCCTGCGTCAAATGCCACAATGAGAAGAAGTCCAAAGGCAAACTCAACATGGCCACCAAAGAGACGTTCATGAAAGGCGGCGGGGACGGAAAGATTGTGGAGCCCGGCAAACCGGACGACAGCAAAATGATCAAATCAATCCTGCTGCCCGCCGACGATGACGACGCTATGCCACCCCAGGACAAAGCGCCGCGGCCCACCGCTGAGCAAATCGAGGCTCTGAAAAAATGGATCGCCGCCGGGGCCAAGTGGCCGGATGGCGTGACGCTGAAGGCCAAAGAGTAAGCGTAAATCCGAAGATCAATTTACCCGTGAAGGCGGGGACATGAGGTCCGCGGGGCGGCGTGCCGAGCTTAAAACCAGGTAGGGATGAGCTCCTGCGCGTCCCTAATATTCGTGGGCGGAGGGGGCGCGGAGCCGGCGCCCCCGTCACGCCTAACACCCGCTGGAGAGCCTTCACCCGGCGCGTTCTCTGCGGGGCGGCTCTCGCCCCGGAGGCGCCGCGTGCCCGGCACGCCGGCTCCGCGCCCCCTCCGCCCGCCTGGTTTAGGACGCGCAGGAGCGATCCCTGCCATTGGAATGGGCGCTGCGCGCGCCCTTCCCGGTGCCGCGGACTTGTGAATATGGCTCTGGGTTGAAACCGGTCTATTCATGGGCGAACCGCAGCGCGGTTCCTTTTCGGAAATGACTGACGGCAACCGCCCTATTCAGAACGTCCCGCAATAGCGGTCGCCGGCATCCCCGAGGCCCGGAGTGATGAAGGCGGCGGGTGTCAGGCCGTCATCAAGCGCGGCGGTGAAAACGGAAACGTCCGGATGGAGGCGGCGGAAGTTTTCGAACCCCTCCGGCGCGGCGATGATGGAGAGGAAAATGAGCCGCAGGGCACCGGCGGCCTTGAGTTGTGAGGCCGCCGCGGCGGCACTGTGACCGGTCGCCAGCATGGGGTCTACGAGCAGCACGTCGGCTTCGTCCATGCGCGGCGGGAGTTTGACGTAATAGCTTTCGGGCAGCCTGGTCTCTTCGTTCCGCGCCATGCCGATGTGACCGACGCGGGCTTCGGGCAGGAGTTCCAGTACGCCGTGCAGCATGCCCAGACCCGCACGCAGGATGGGCACGACGACGACGGGGCGGGCGAGGAATTTCGTACGCGCTGTGACGAGCGGCGTCGGGGTTTCCGTATCCCGGAGACCAAACAGCCGCGCGGCCTCGTAAGCGAGCATAACCGATATCTGATGCACCGCGCGGCGGAATTCGTCCGGCGGGGTGTCGCGGTGCCTCAGCCGGGTGAGGCGGTCGTGGATGACGGGGTGATCTACAACAGTCAGGCTCATGGCGGAGGATGTGCTGAAGTGGGGAGGTGCGGAGGTGCGGAGGTGCGGAAGTGCGGAGGTGGGGAGGTGCGGAAGTGCGGAGGTTGGGAGGTGCGGAGGTTCCGTCACATGACCATGCCGCCGTCCACGACGAGCACCTGACCGGTGACGTAGCGCGCCTCTTCACTGGCAAGGTAAAGTGCCGCCGCCGCGATGTCCTCCACTCTGCCCAGTGAGCCGAGCGGGATTTTGACCTGGATGGCTTTTCGCTGCTCATCGCTGAGTGCGTCTGTCATGTCGGTGGTCACGAACCCCGGTGCGATGGCATTGGAGGTGACTCCGCGTCCCGCGAATTCGCGCGCCACACTTTTGGTGAATCCGATGAGGCCGGCCTTGCTGGCGGCGTAGTTCGCCTGCCCGGCGTTGCCCATGAGGCCGATGACACTGGCGATGTTGATGATGCGCGCGTGGGTTTGGCGCAGGAGCGTGCGCTGGAAGGCCTTCACCGTATTGAACGCCCCTTTGAGGTTCGTGTTGATGACAACGTCCCAGTCCTCGTCGCTCATGCGGAGGAGCAGCCCGTCGCGCGTGACGCCGGCATTGTTCACAAGGATTTCCACCTTGCCGAAATCCGCGACGATCTGCTTCCCCATCTCTGCCACGGCGGCGGCATCGGCAACATCCACGGCGTAGGGCCGCGCGGTGTCAGGGTGTTCGGCATTGATGAGCGCGGCGGTGGCGGCGGAATTGCTTTCCGTGCGGCTGACGACGGCGACTTTGGCTCCGGCCCGCGCGAGTGTGAGGGCGATGGACTGACCAATGCCCCGGCCGGCACCGGTCACGACGGCGACTTTATCAGTGAGTTGAAACATACGCCATGTTTGGCGTCCCCGGCGCGGATGGCAAACCGGAATTGTCCTGCAACGGCGCTGCGGTTTCCCAGAGCTTGTGCCGCAACTCTTCAAACTGTTTGCGTTCCTCACCTTTCACCCGCTCCGGCAGCGGAGCCATCAGCCACAGCCATGAGAAGAGACTCGTCACCAGTGCCGTGGTGAGTGCGAGGCCGGCGGCGTGGCCCGTGTGCAGCCGGTCCGCGGTGACATGCGTGCCGGCGGAGCGGTCCCACAGCGTTTCGCCGCTGCGCTGAAAGTGCCAGAACGAAAACATCCACTGCGCCACCGGCAGCAGTTTATCCGCCGGAAGCCCGAATCCCAGCCCCCCCGCCCAGACGAGCACAGACCGTTTCAGCGCCTTGATGAAGGAGGGTTTCCGGTCGCTGCCATCCAACACCCGCAGCGCCAGAACGAGCCGGCCCGGAGTCGTGCCCCAGGTGCTCAGCATGATGGACTCCGGCAGGATCCACAGCAATGCCGGAGCGAGAAGGTAAAGAAACGCTTCCGGCATGTAGAGCATCCACATGTCGGTCCATCCAAGGGCCGTGGCTCCGGCGGCGACGAGGATCGCCGCAAGTGTCAGGTCAATCTGCCGGGCGAAAAACCTCCGCCACGCGAGGGCACGGCGCTGGCGCAGCAGAGCGAGCGTCAGTTCCTGAGGTCCGGCGGGGGGCAATGGCGGCGGCAGCACGGGCGCACCACTGTCGAGTGCGGCCGGCGGGGTGTTTTTGCGCAACACCGTCCGGAGCGAATCGGTGTCCTCCAGCGGTTGCCATTTCTCCATGCCTTCATGCCACACGGGATCGAGCGGCGTGAGCTCGCCGTCCTCCAGCATTTCCACCAGGCGAAACGGCTGGTAGGGGCCGCGGCGCTGGCCGTCTTTCATTACATAAACATCCATTCAGGAATATGGCGTGTGTTGCTCCGCGGATGAAAGGGGAATTCCCGGCGGACACGGCAGCCGCCTCCCGCCATTATTCAGCCCTGCAAATCTCCAGCATGGAAAAAGTAGAGCCCCGCCGGGTCGCAGTAAAACTGATTACTGATTCATAATCTGTGGAAGAAAAGCGGCGGCGCTCTCACCCGGCGGGTAAATACCGTTTACGGTCCAATTCCCTGCTGCCTCCGGTCCATTTATCACTCCTGTTGGACTAAATGTCCTCCGACATGGCGAGGACATCGGTGGAGGCAATGGTCCGGTTTCCGTCGGCATCGCGCTGCTTGCGGGAGTAAACATTGACGGTGATCTTGAGCAGCAGCGTATAAATCATGAATCCGAGCGCCCAGATGCCGGCCGTGATTTTCCATTCGTTCACGCTGGGGCGGTATTCCACAATCTCATGCAGCGTGCTCGGGATGAACGCCGGCAGGATCATGCCCATGCCTTTTTCGATCCAGATGCCGGCAAATGCGAGGAAGCAGGCCGTATTCAGAAGCACGGGACTCCGGTTGATTCCGTGGCGCATAAAAAGCACCACCGCGATGAGCGTGGCGGCGACCGCGCTCCAGATCCAGGGCACGAGTTCATTGTGCCCATGCAGCCCGAAGTAGAGGTATTTTGCGGCGCTGGTGTGGCTGCCGCCGGTGTAGAATTCCACGAATACCTCCGACGCCACCATGAGCAGGTTCACCAGCATCGTGACGCGGATGATCCCGACGAGAGTGCGGATGGCGCCGTCACCGAATTGCCGGCCGGTCTGCCGGCGAATGATCTGGATCGCGACGATGATGAAGGCGGGCCCGCTGACAAAGGCGCTGGCAAGGAAGCGGGGGGCGAGCAGCGCGGTGTTCCAGAACGGGCGTCCGCCGAGACCACAGTAGAGAAAGGCGGTGACGGTGTGGATGCTGATCGCCCAGATGATGCTCAGGAACACCGCGGGCACATACATCTTTGCGACGGGTTTCTGTCCGCGAAACCGTTTGTAGAGAAGATAGATGCAGATGTGGAGATTGATGAGCAGGTAACCGTTGAGCACGATAACGTCCCATGTGAGCATGGAGACGGGGAAGTTGAATTTCCCCAGTCCCGGCACCATGTGCCAGAAACGGTCGGGCCGTCCGAGATCGCAGACGACAAACATAATGCACATGATGATCGCCGCGATGGCGAGCAGTTCGCCCACGATGACAATGTCGTGCATGTCCTTGTCGTGATAAAGGTATCCCGGAATGACCATCATGACGCCCCCGGCGGCGAGGCCGACGAGGACCGTAAAGTTGGCAATATAGAGGCCCCATGAGACGTGATCGCTCATGGCTGTGACGGCCATGCCGTCGCGGACCTGGACTGCCCACGCATTCGCCCCCACAAGGAATACGGCGGTGAGCAGCGTCATCCAGACGTAGAATTTCCAGCCCCCTTCGAAGGACTGGCTGACGGCGGTCCGGCCAAAGCGAAGGTACTGCCGCCACTCCGGGATGGGTTTGGCGGCGGCGGGGGTTGGCGCATCGGCGCTGCTGGCGGTGTTACTCATCGAAGAAGTAAAAGAATTGGGGTTTCAGACCGAGTTCCTCCTTGAGGACAAAGACGCGTTTGTTTTCCAGCACCCAGCGGATTTCGGACCCGGGGTCGTTGAGATCGCCGAACACGCGGGCACCGGTGGGGCAGGCTTCGAGACAGGCGGGCAGCCGGCCGTTGCGCGTGCGGTGCAGGCAGAAGGTGCATTTTTCCATCACGCCCTGCGGACGGATGCGGTTGCTGAGGTAACCCTGGTCGGGATTGATCTCTTCGGCGGCGATCTCCGGCTTCTGCCAGTTGAAACGCCGGGCATGATAGGGGCACGCCGCCTCGCAGTAGCGGCAGCCGATGCACCAGTTGTAGTCCACCACCACGATGCCGTCCTTTTCCTTCCAGGTGGCCTCGACCGGACAGACATCCACGCAGGGCGGGTGCTCGCACTGCTGACACTGCACCGGCATGTAGTATTTGTCAGGCTGCGGCACGGGATGGTCGTAGTGCGCATTGCCTTTCTCGAAATCCATCGAGCCTTTGCTCATCTCGAAGACACGGATGTAACTCTGATGCGACGGGCGGTCGTGGTTGTTTTCCAAATGACAGGCCTCGGCGCATTTGCGGCAGCCGTTGCAGATGGAGAGGTTCAGCCCATAACCGAACTTCACTCCGTCGAGGGGCTTCGGATCGCTGATGGTGACATCGGCGCCGTAGTTGTCCTTTGCCTCTTTGGTGAGCCGTTCGATGACCGCCGCGAGTTCCTCTTTGTTGAGTTCCTTGTAGTGCTTCTGGAGGAACTCATCCATCGAGGTCTCCTTTGTTAGTTCGGTGAGCGGTGCGAGCGCCTTCGCATAGGCGGCGACACCGAGCGTGGCACCGAGTGCCTTGACCACGGTGCGGCGCGACATGCCGGACGAATCCGCGGGGGGCGCGGGGCCGCCTGCGCAGGAACAGTTGCCGGAGCAGGGCTCTTTTTGGGGGATGCCGGATGGTTCGCTCATGGATTGCTAGTGGGCACCTTTGGTTTTGGTAACGGAAATCCGGTCGCGCGGCGGCAGCACCGGCTGGACGACCGGGTAGGCGGGATGATGCGGATCGTGGCAATTGACGCAATTGTTGCGGAGGCGTCCGCCTTTGCTGAGGTCCCAGTGGCCGTTCATGCCGCCGTGGGAACCGTGATCGTAGTCGCGCTTCTGAGTGCCGTGACACTGGGCGCATAGTGTCATCACATCGGAGAATTCCACGCTGCGTCCGTCAGCGAGGTGAAGCGTG
>JANNVM010000360.1:0-1634 GCA_031414455.1 Verrucomicrobiota bacterium | reverse complement strand
ATCTCCACCTGATGGAACGCAGCGAACGCCCCCATCATGGCGCGGAAGACCTCGCGTTCCTCATCGCCGAAGACTTTCCGCCGGTCCACGAACCGGGAAACGACATGATACACGCCGGTCTGCGCGCCGGTGCCGGGATTGGTGAATACGCGGGTCTTGGCCATAGGATTTGGGAGGTTGATTCAGGAGAAGAGCGTCGGCAAGTAGCCGGGAACCGACAGATCGTCAACGACTTCTTATTTTACTGGTGTGGCCTGTTGTTTGGGTGTGGCCTGTTGTTTGTGTTCCATCCGGCCATGCACTTTGCGCTCCGGCCGCGGCGATTTCCATGTTGATCACCGGCTCCACGGGTCCGTCGCCGCGGTTGGTCACCCGGATGTTGAAAACGGTGTCGGCGCCGTCGGTCCGGGAGTGATTGAGTGTCTGGTCAATGGCTGGTCCGACGAGCCCGCGTCCGGATTCCGGCGTGGAACCGGCAACGGAGAGCGAGAGGTCGAGTGACGCTGCGCCCGGTCGAGGTGGAAAACGTCGCTCAGCACATTGCCATCGCCGGGGCTCCTTACTGAAACGATCCCGTTTCAATCTCAAATCCACACCCGGGCCCGCGCGGGTTCTTTTGCTAAAAGCGGTAATGGGTGTCCGCAGATTACGCAGATGAACGCAGATTTTCAGCAAGTTGTGACTGACGTGCGACTCATCCTGCGGGTGTATGTGACCATGACAGCAACTCCTTCATAATCTGTGGAACCGCAGACAGCCGCAGGCAAATCTGTGTAATCTGTGGACTTCATCGTCCTTTTTGGGGTGAATGCAATTCCCTGAAACCCCGCATCAGTCTTGACCGGCATCAAGGAAATCCGGCCGCAGCGGGGCGAGTAGCGGGCCATGATCGCTGCAAGTTGTGAGATGAAAGGCGCTCCCGGACCCGGGGCGCGTGAATTGACAGATGACTGACGCACTTCCATCGCCCGAACAGGAAACCACGGTTCTTCGCCGGTTCTTCGCCGGCGCGGGCTTCCCCGCGTGTCTCATCGCCGGCACGGTCGTGTATGAGGCGTTCCTCATGGCCGTCATCTTCATGCCCGCAGGCTCCGGCATCTGGGGACAGTTCAGTGAGGACTTCAAACGCTGGTGCTTCAGCTACGATCCCCGCACCGGCGGGATGTCGTGGGGTGCGGTGTGGGTCATGCTCGCGGAGCCGGTCTTCCTCACCGGCATCACGACCTGCCTCTGGCGGAAAAGTCTGCGCCCGCTCTTCACATGGCGTGGACTGGGCGCGCAGTGGAAAGCGATGGCCGGCGGCGGCCTCACCGCCCTGCTGGCTGCCGGCACGCTCTTTGCCTACGGCAGCCGCAGCAATGATGTCGCCAACGAACTGCTGCCCTTCCCGGGCGAACGCATCCGCACGCAGATCGAACCGCCGGCGTTCGTGCTCACCGACCACCGCGGCGCGCCGGTTTCGCTGGAGGCGCTCAAGGGCCGCGTGGTGCTCATTACCGGCGTCTATACGACGTGTTCCACCGCCTGCCCGGAAATCCTGCGTGAGGTAAAAAACCTGACAGATTCTCTTCCGCCGGACCTGCGCGGCAATTTCTCCGCCATCGCGCTGTCGCTGAATCCTGAATATGACAGCA
>JANNVM010000359.1:0-1918 GCA_031414455.1 Verrucomicrobiota bacterium | reverse complement strand
CGGGGCGGAATGTTCGAGCCGCAGCCATGCTTCATGGACGAGAGCGGTGGCGCTGAGTGTGTGCCCTTCCCGCTCACCGGCCATTCGCCTCCGGGCGATGCGCTGGAGTTCGGCGTAGATCCCCGCAAAAACACTGTCATCCCCTGACCCGGCCGGAGCATTCAGCCAGCGGGTGAAGTCAGGTGCGGGGTTCGTGTTCACCGGCCCCGGTGTTTTTATGAACTCCGTCCGCGCAGGTCAAGAAATCAATTTCCGAACGGCCTTTTGAGCGCAAACCCCTCGCTTTATAACTCACCTTTTCGTAAAACGTGAGTTATAAGCACCCCTCTTATAACTCATGCCCTCCGCACCCCTCTGGAATTGGCAACATCCCGACTGGCCCCGCTTTCGCTTCGACCGCTCCAGGTTGGAGCCGCTGGAAGCGTGGCAGACAAGTGATGGGTGGCCTGCTCCTCCAGTCGCGCCACCTCTATTTTCCGAAGCGGGCGAGCGCCCAGTTCTTGAACACTCCCTGCGCCTTCGCGCCCTCGCCAGGGAAGCCGCCATGCTGCACCATCCAGATGAAAGCGATTCCTTTTGCAGGACGGATTTCCATTCCTGTTGCCTGGGCGCCGCCATGCCCGAACCAATCGGGTCCAATCGCCAGCGCCAGCCCGTAGTTGTCGCTGACTGATGCGGGTGTCTGCCGTTTTGTTAGCTCGCTGAAAGACTTTTCGCTCAGCAGGCGATGACCGTTGAGTTCGCCCTCATTGAGGAGCATCTGACAAAACTTCGCCGTGTCGTGCGCCGTGGAAAAAAGCCCGCCGGCTGGAATCGGGAAGCGGTGCGTGCGGTCCGAAAGCGGATAGGCAAGCTGGGTGATGCGGAATTCTTCGAGGTCCGTCTTCGTGCCATCCGGACGGTAGGATTTGGCCACCCGCTCCGCCTGCTGTTCGTTAGGCCAGAAAGTGGTGTCCTTCATGCCGAGCGGATCGAACAACCGCTGCTGCATGAAGTCCTCATATTTCATCCCGGCGACAACCTCGACAATCCGGCCGGCGATGTTGATGCCGGCGCTGGAGTAGAGGTAACGGGTGCCCGGCTCTGCGTCGAGCGGGGTCATCGCATAGCTGCGCACCAGCGCCGCCAGCGGCAGCGTATCATAGGTGGGCGTCTCGAGGACGGACTGGAAGGGCATCCCGCTCATGTGGTTGAGCGTTTCGCGCACGGTGATCGGATGCACCGGCTTGCGGAGGAGCATGTGGTCGTTGTCCTTCTCGGCGACAACCATCTGGCCGCGGAACTCCGGCAGGAATTTCTCCACCGGATCGTCCAGCGAGACCTTCCCCTCATCGACGAGCATCATTACCGCCGTCGCCGTCATGGACTTCGTCTGCGAGGCGATCCAGAACATCGCGTCGGGTGCCATCGCCTTCCCTCCGGCGATGTCGGCAAATCCTACCACCTCCGTCGAGAGCACCTTATCCTTGCCCGCGACGAGAGCGACCGCGCCGGCCAATTCGTGTTTGTCCACAAACGGCTGGAGCAGTGGAACCGGCGAATCGGGCACTTCAGCGGCAAGTAGCGGCGGCAGGGAGAGCGTGGCGAGGAGTGCGACGAGGAAATAGTTGGTTTTCATTGATGAGGAAGGATGGCGAGTCCTCGAAAGTCGCGGATTCGCGGGCGTTTCTACAAGGAATTCGCGTATCGATCCGTTTTCACTATGATGCATTGGAAATCCCGGCAGCCGGGCCAGTAGATTCGGCGAGGTCGCCTTATCCAATCGCGCCATCACCGATGGACTCCACGGGCGGCGTTGTTATCTGTCATCCAGCGGCGCGGAGTTCCTGCGGATTCAAGGGCATGGCAAAGAACCCAAGGAATCGAACCAGGCCGGGCAAGGATCACTTGCCCACAACGGTTTTGAAGACCGTTTGCG
>JANNVM010000358.1:0-2007 GCA_031414455.1 Verrucomicrobiota bacterium | reverse complement strand
GGCTCACGCCACCGGCTAATATCTACCAGCCCTCCGGGCTTTAGAATTCCGGAACCCGCTAAGTTAGCGCTTATGGGGCAGCGCCCCGGATTTTCACAACCCGTTCATTTTGAGGGCTGAAAGCCCGAGGCAACCCCTTGGGGCGAAAGGCGCTAAACAATTACAATGACCCTCCGCGCTCCACTTGTTAACGCCGTGAAAAGCCGTCGTCATTGAGGTCCTGCAACTTCCACGACGACCGCCGTGCAGTTGTCCTTTCCGGACTCACTCACGGCCAGTTCCACGATCCGTGTCGCGCGGGGGATGGCTTTGGATGCGGCCGCGGTCATCAGTTCCCAGAGGCGATCATCCCACAGTCCGTCCACCACACCGTCGGTGCAGAGGAGGAAGCGGTCGCCGGCCTGACAACTCACGGCACCGAAGTGCGGCTCGATGATTTGGTGGCCGGCACCGAGCGCCTGATTGAGCACATTCCTGCGGGGGTGCGAGCGGGCTTCGCGCTCGTTGAGTTTTCCCTGCCGCCGCAGCCAGCCGACATAGCTGTGATCCTCTGTCACCTGGCGCAGTTGGCCGCCCTTTGGCAGATAGTAGATCCGGCTGTCGCCGAGGTGGGCGAAGTGCATCCATCCTGGCGAAAAAACCGCCAGACTGAGCGTCGCCCCCATGCCCGCGCATTCGGGATAGATGCTCATCTTCCCGATTTCCGCGTGGACGTGGTGGAATACTTCCAGGAGCACGTCGCTGAGTCCCGCGGTGAAGCTGGACGCGGTCATGCGAAAGGTAGCCGGCAGGAGCCGGGTGATTTTATCCACCGCGATGCGGCTGGCAAATTCCCCGGCGTTGGCCCCGCCCATGCCGTCACTCACGGCGAAAACGAAATCGCCCTCTTCCAGCGACGCCTCGCCCGTCTTTCCCAGAAAGCGCAGGCCTTCCGCGTTGAAAGTGAGGGCGAGGAAGGCGTCTTCGTTGTTCGCCCGAACCCGTCCGCGATGCGTCAGGGCGGACCATGTTAGTTTGGCGGCGGCGGGAGCTTTTGGGTGGGACGGCATCAGCGGCAGGGGATCGGGACTCATTCAGGATCGGGTGGCGGAGCGGGCGGGCCGAGGTCCGGGTGTTCGAGGATGGTGGCGAATTCGAAATCAATCAGGCAGAACCGGCCGTCGCTGGCCCGATAAGTCACGTTGCGCTGGTAGGGATCGTCGTGGCGCACGCCGTACTGCTCGAGTTCGACAAAGAGCTGCCGCAATCGGTCCGGGGTGATATGATCCACGCGAGTGCCGCAGTTCGTCGTCACCATATAGAGTTCGTCGTCGTTCGTCTCCAGCACCCGCGGCACAAAGGGACAGCGCGCCTTTTCCAGATAGCGCAGAACCCTGACTTCGTGCTCGAAGCGTTCGCGTGCCATGTGGCCGCGGAAGGTCTTGTGGACCCTCCCGTCGTAGCCAAGCCGCACGGAGGCCCGGGCGGTGTTTTTTGCTTCCCTCATGAGACGGCCATAGCCAAAGGCCGGGCTCAGTGCAAGCAGCGCTGTGGCACCGGAGTCCGGCGGCGCTCATTGCCCCCAGACGCTCGCGAAGTGGTGCGCCAGCCGCAGCTTTTGCGCGACCCGTGTGGAAATGACGAACGGATAGAGCGGCGGCTCTCCGAGACTGTGGGAGATTTCGTTGAGTACGGTGGAAAGGCACATCCAGCGCTGGAGCCATGCGAGGAAGGCACCGTCGGTGAGTCCCGCCTGCGGCAACGCAGAGGGCAGCGTTCCCGCTTCACCGGGGAGCATTACGAGGGGCAGGGAGATGGACTGCACCTGGATCCCGAGACTTTCGCAGGTTTCCAGGCCGTCCGTGATTTGCAGGTAGTGCGACCATGTTTCCGCCCAATCCTCCCAAGGGTGTGAGGACGCGTAGCCGGTGATAAAATTCTGCTCCCAGCCGGCCGGCGCACCCTGTTGATAGTAGGCACTCAGAGCCGCGCCATAATCCAGCCATTCATTGCCAAAACGCTCCCGGA
>JANNVM010000357.1:0-4530 GCA_031414455.1 Verrucomicrobiota bacterium | reverse complement strand
GATTGATGCTCTCATGATCAAACTCGATGGCACGCCCAACAAGGCGAAGCTCGGTGCAAACGCTCTGCTCGGCGTCAGTCTCGCTGTCGCCAAAGCCGCCGCCATTCAACTCAGGAAGCCGCTCTACGCCTACCTTGGTGGCCCGAAGGCGAAAGTCCTGCCCGTGCCCATGATGAACATCATCAACGGCGGCGCGCACAGCGATGCACCGATTGATTTCCAGGAGTTCATGATCATGCCGGTCGGCGCGCCGACCTTCTCCGAGGCCATCCGTTATGGCGCAGAGATTTTTCACTCGCTCAAGAAAGTCCTGCACGACCGCGGCCTCAGCACCGCCGTCGGCGACGAAGGTGGTTTCGCTCCCACTCTGAAAAGCGCGGACGATGCCCTCGCGGTTATCGCTAAAGCTACGGAGAAAGCCGGCTACAAACTCGGCGAGCAGATTTTCATCGCCCTTGATGCCGCCTCCTCCGAATTCTACGACAAGAAGCTCGGCAAATACGTCTTCAAGAAGAGCGACAAGAGCGTGAAGAGCGCCGAAGAACTCGTGGCCTATTACGCGAAGCTTCAGAAGAAGTATCCCATCATCAGCATCGAAGACGGCTGCGCTGAGAACGACTGGGCCGGCTGGAAAGTCCTGACGGACAAACTCGGCAAGAACACCCAGATCGTCGGTGACGACCTCTTCGTTACCAACGTCCAGTTCCTTCAGAAGGGTATCGATCTAAAAACGGCGAACTCCATTCTCGTGAAGGTGAACCAGATTGGCACGCTCACGGAAACACTTCAGGCCGTGGAACTCGCTCACAAGAACGGCTACACCGCCGTCATGAGTCACCGCTCCGGTGAGACCGAGGACAGCACCATTGCCGACCTCGCCGTGGCCACCAACTGCGGCCAAATCAAGACCGGCTCCATGAGCCGCTCGGACCGGATCGCGAAATACAATCAACTCCTGCGCATCGAGCAGGAACTCGGCGCGAAAGCCATTTACGGCGGGCGCATGAAACACTAACCGCTCACTCGTTATGGCGCTCCGCACCCTGCCTTCACCTCCCTCACGCAACCTCTGGGATGTTGTGATTAAGGCTGGCTCGGTTGCGGCGTTCACCATCCTCGCGGCCTGCCTCATCATTCCACTGCGTCCCCGGTTCGCCGACTACGGCGAACTCGCTGACAAAGGCCGTGCGCTTGACGCCGAGCGCACGGCCCTGCAGCGGGACATCGAGCGCCGCGAAGCGGAACTGCTCATGCTTGAGCGTGATCCCGGCTTTATCGAGATCAAAGCCCGCGACACCCTCGACATGTGTCAGCCAGGTGAAGTGGTGTTTCGTTTCGACGGCGATTCCGGGGATTGAAAGCGGGCGACTGGTGCGCGGCTCCCCGGCGGCAAGTCGTTCTTTGCGGGCTGGTATGTCAATTTATGCACACCATTACGGGGGAAATCATGCTCTCCGCCGGCGGAAATCACGTCTTCGCCCCGCCGGAAGAATACCAAAGCGCCAACGGGCTCGTCGAAATCACCGGGGGCGGCCACCCCAAAGACGAAGCTTCCTGCGCCAACGAACCCGACTTTCAGGTCAGTGAAGGTTGAGGCTGCCTCCAGGTCACGCACACCGGCGACAGGAAGCCGCTCCGCAGAGTCCATGTCAAATAGCGGTCCGGGGTGCATCGCCGCTTGCCCTTGCGCGGCAGTGCTGCTACGGGCCGCCGCTTCATTCCATGAAGCACCTGCTCTCCCTCCAGTCTCTGTCCGCCAAGGATATGCGCCGCATTCTCGATCTCGCGGCGAAGCTCAAGCTTGAACGCGGGGATCGCAGCTTCCAGCCGCTGGATGGGCAGTCGTGGGCCATGATCTTCACCAAGGCCAGCACGCGGACCCGCGTGAGCTTCGAAGTGGGCGTGCAGGAACTGGGCGGCCGCGTACTCTATTTGAGCCCCCGCGACACTCAACTTGGACGGGGCGAACCGATTGAGGACACGGCCCGCGTGCTTGGACGCATGGTCCACGGGGCCATTATCCGGACGTTTGCCCAGAAGGAGGTGGAGGATTTTGCGGCGTTCAGCGGGATCCCGACGATCAATGCGCTAACCGATGACGAGCATCCCTGTCAGGTGCTGGCGGATCTTCAGACGATGGTGGAGCTCTGCGGCGGCTATGTGGGGAAAAAAGTCGTCTTCATGGGGGACGGCGACAACAACATGGCCCGCTCGTGGATGTGGGCCGCCGAACGGCTCGGCTTCGAGTGTGTCATTTGCGCACCGCGGGACTACCAGCCGCCGGCCGCCTGTATGAAGAAATTCCGCAGCGGCAATGTCACCATTGAAGCGAACCCGTCCAAAGCCGTGCGCGGTGCCGATGTGCTTTACACCGATGTGTGGGTGAGCATGGGGCAGGAGGAGGAGAGTGCCCGGCGCCTCGCCGACCTGCACTCCTATCAGATCAATGCCGCTCTCGTGAGGAAGGCAAAAAGAAACGCCCTCGTCATGCACTGCCTGCCGGCCTATCGTGAAAAGGAAATCACCGCCGAGGTGCTGGAAGCCCATGCGGACACGATCTTTCAGGAAGCGGAGAACCGCCTCCATGCGCAAAAGGCCATCCTCGCCCTGCTGGCGGAGAGCCATGCCGGGCGCAGGGCGATCGCGCCTGCCCGCCGTTAACGCCTTTCGCAAAATTGACGCCCTGTGTTACAGCCGCCCGATGAAGCAGCGCATTCCAGAAGACAAGAAGGCTATCCATGACGCCATCGCCCCCCGGCTCGCGGCCTTTGGTGCGGATCATCTCGATGAGGAACTCACCGGTTACGTCCTCGCTCTGTGGGCCCGGATTTGCCGGACGTCGAAACTCGATCCCCGCCGGGGCAGCGCCGGGGTGTGGGCGGCCGCCACCATCCATGTCATCGCGCGCATGAACTTCTGCTATGACCGCAGCGAGCCGGTGCATATCACGCTGGGCACGCTCTGCGACCACTTCGCCGCCAACAAAAACACCGTCGGCATGAAGGCCACGGACATCGAAAAAACCCTGCGCCTGAGCAATATCGAGCCCGGCCTCTGCCGTCCGGCACTGGCCGATATGTTCCGTATGATCAATCTTCCGGACGGTACCGTCATGATGGTCAGCACTGCCAAAAAACTGGGGATCCTGCCGCCCGACGCATAGGCAAAGGCCGGGAGAACACTTTGGCCCGGGGCTTGCCGCGGCAGGGATTGGCTTTACAGAGGAGCCATGTCTTTTGCTACTCTGGGTCTGCCGGCTCCACTCGTCCGCGCTGTCAGTCACCACGCCGCTCCCACGCCCGTGCAGACCGCCGCGATACCGGCGGTGCTGGCCGGTCATGACGTCATGGCCACGGCCCGCACCGGTTCGGGCAAAACGCTGGCATTTATCCTGCCGCTGCTCCAGCGCTGGCTGGCCGCCGGACGCGAGACCCCGCGCCGTGTTCACACGTTGATCCTTGTGCCCACGCGTGAACTCGCGGCTCAGATCGCGGAGACTGTGCTGCGCTGCGCCGCGTATCTGCCGGAGCGGCTCAAAGTTGTCAGCGCGGTGGGCGGCGTCTCCATCAATCCGCAAATGATGGCCCTGCGCGGCGGCGCCGATTTTGTGATCGCAACGCCGGGCCGCCTGCTCGATCTGGTGGAGCAGCGTGCGCTGCAACTGTCCCATGTGGCCTCGCTCGTGCTTGATGAGGCCGACCGCCTGCTCGATCTCGGCTTTGCCGACGAACTGGCGCGCGTCCTCAAGTTGTTGCCTGCGAAACGGCAAAATCTGTTGTTCTCCGCCACGTTCCCGCCAGCGGTGCAATCTCTGGCAGGGAAACTTCTCCACAAGCCGGCGGTGATTGAAGTGGAGACGCCGCCTGACGAAACCCCGCTCATCCGGCAACGCGCCATTGAAGTGGACACGGCCAAACGCACCCCGCTGCTGCGCCACCTGATTAAGTCGGAAGGATGGAACCGGGTGCTGGTGTTTGTCGCCAAACAATACAGCGCCGGCCACATTGCTGATAAGCTGCGGCAGAATGGCATCAGCGCCCTCGCCTTTCATGGCGATCTGACTCAGGGCGCGCGGAGTCAGGCGCTGGATGACTTCAGGAACTCACTGATCCGCGTGCTCGTCGCCACCGACCTCGCCGCCCGCGGCCTCGACATCGTGCAGTTGCCGGTGGTCCTGAATTACGACCTGCCGCGCTCGGCGACGGATTACACCCACCGCATCGGACGCACAGGAAGGGCAGGGGAGCCAGGCCTCGCAGTTAGTTTTGTCACGGCGGAGACCCACTCGCACTTTTGCCTGATTGAGAAGCGGCACCAACTCGCCATTCCCCGTGAACAGATTCCGGGCTTCGAGCCAACCGAAACTGCCCCGCCGCCATCCTCCGGCACCGGAGGCATCAAGGGCCGGCGCAAAAGCAAAAAGGACAAACTGCGCGAAGCCGCCGCCCGCACCGGAGGCGCCTCCGGATCAAGTGGGAACCATGGCTCCCTGTTGCGGGGAATTGACAATCCGCAACCCGGGCATACGCT
>JANNVM010000356.1:0-6948 GCA_031414455.1 Verrucomicrobiota bacterium | reverse complement strand
ATCGTCGGGGTAGCCCAGCCATCCGGCCGAAGTCGTGTAGGCCGGATACCCGTCGCGTTCCAGTTCCGCGATGCGTTCGGCGCGGCCGGCTGTCATGGCTTGCAGCATCGCCAGCGCCTCCCCGGGAGTCAGCGCATCAGTCAGGTAGCGGAAATCGATGCAGTCCACGAGTTGCTCCGGTGTGAGATCACACAACAAACGCCACAGCGGCTTGCGTTCGGCCCTGGCGAGCAGATCCCACAGCGCATTTACCACGGCGGCGGTGGCGAGGTGGATCACCCCTTTCTCGGGTCCAAGCCAGCGCAGTTGCGAATCCCCGGTGAGATGCCGCCAGAATGCGCCGGGTGCTGACTGGAAGCTTTCCAGCGTCTGCCCGATGACGAGGTGCCGCAGCGATTCAACCGCGGCACATACGACTTCATTCCCGCGGCCAATCGTAAAGGTCAGCCCGTGTCCCTCGAGGGTGGCATCAGACGTTCCCAGCACCACCACGGCGGCTGAGTAGTCCGGATCGGGGTTCATCGCATCCGAACCGTCGAGCGACTGTGATGTGGGAAAGCGGACATCGTGGACGGAAAGTGAAGTGATGGTAATTGGCATGGGAAAGCGGGTGTCAGTTGATGGTGCAGGCCCGGTCGAGATGCGTGTAGCCTCCGTCAACATAAAGGATCTGCCCGGTCGTATGCGAGGATCGGGGCGACGCCACGAAGACCACCGTATCGGCGATTTCCCGGGGGGTCGTCATCCGTCTCTCCAGCGGAATGGCGGCCGAAATTCTGTCGAGAGCGGCTGCGGGATCAGGACGCTGACTGATCCAACGCTCATACATCGGTGTCATTACTTCAGCCGGAATGACCGCGTTCACCCGAATGCCGTGCTGCGCGAGATCGAGCGCCCATTCCCGGGTGAGCGCATTCATCGCGCCCTTGGCTGCGGCATAGCCGCTGGTGTTCCCCTGGCCGGTGACTGCGCACTTGGTACCTATGTTGATGATCGAGCCGCGGGAGACGATAAGAGCATCGAGGCAGGCCTGGACCAGCACGAAGCAGTGGACGATGTTCCGTTCCAGCGAGCCGCGAAAACCGGCGACGGGTGCCCGCAGGCCGACGCCATCGTTCACTCCGGCATTGTTCACCACGACATCAATCCTGCGGTGACGCGCAAGAACCTGCTCCACCGCCGCACGGACCGCCACTTCGTCAGTCAGTTCGCACACGAAACTCTCCGCCTTCTGCCCGCGGGAGTTCAACTCGTTGACCAATTGACCGGCTTCCGCGCGGCTGCGCCCGAAAATGCAGACGGTCGCGCCCTCTGCCGCAAACGTGCGCGTGATCGCCTCGCCGATGCCTTTGGCACCGCCGGTGACGATGACCACTTTGTCGTTCAATTCCAGATTCACAGTCGCACGGTTCCGGGATTACTTCTGCGGCATGCCCGGCTCGGCTTTGCCGTTAGTGGTCAGTATCTGAAAATGATGCACGCCGGCGGCCAGCGGATGATCGCTGGTCCAGACGATCTTTTTGTCGGGCGTGACCTCAACCATCGAGATGCCGGTATTGGCGGCGTGGCTTCCGACGACGGTGTTTCCATTCGCCAGTCGTTGCGACCCGCAGGGATCCTTGAAGAGACCGCCCACATCCTCATTCGTCACCTTCCACACAATCTCACCGCGGTTGTTGAACTCCACGACTTTATTGCCGTGCGTGAGCGAAGCCACGGTGTGGCCGTTGTCGAGGCGGATCGCGGTGAAGGGCCAGTTCTCAGCCTTTCGTCCGCCAATTTCATCAGGGTCAGTCTTGAGTGTATTCACCACCTTCCCCTCAGGCGTGTATTCCTTGATCGCGAACGCCAGAAGGTGCGGGACGAGATAGTTTCCGCTCTTCAACTGCCGGGCCATGCGGGTCTGCATGTGCGTATTGTCCGTCTCCGGCAGGAGAGGACAGTCGCTGACGATTTCACCCCTGGCATTCAGTTCCAGCAGCCGTGGTTTAGCCCCGAGTTCGGTGACCAGAGTATTGCCGTTGTAGAGCCGCTGGGTGGTGCCGATTTCACCATTGGCTTTGTCCAGCTTGTAGGAAAGAACCACCTTCTTCTCCCGGGTCACCTCCTCCACGTGATCGCTGAAGGCCAGCAGGAGATTTCCATTCGGCAGCACAAAGCCATCCCGCGTGCCGCCGGCATATTCCCACTCCACCTTGCCGTCCTCCCCGATGATGGCCGTCTTGCCGCCCATAACCAGATAGGAATGTTTGACGGCGGGCCCGGCAGCGTCTCCGGCAGGAGTGTGCTGCGTGAGGCCGAGAAATGCCGCGAAGAGGAGTGTGAAATGTCGTTTCATGGGAATAGAGTGCGATGCGGATTGTTAGATCAGAATATCGCGCACCACATGGCCGTGGACGTCTGTCAGGCGGATGTCGCGGCCGCCGAAGCGGTGGGTGAGTTTCGTGTGGTCCATGCCCAGCAGATGAAGGATCGTGGCGTGGAGATCATACATTTCGAGCGGGTTCTCCAGGGCTTTGTAGCCCCATTCATCGGTGGAACCATAGGACATGCCGGGGCGGACGCCGCCGCCGGCCAGCCACATGCTGAAGCCGTATTCGTTGTGATCGCGGCCGTCGCCGCCCTGAGCAAAGGGGGTGCGTCCGAATTCTCCGCCAAAGACCACCAGAGTGGAGTCGAGCAGGCCGCGCTGTTTCAAATCCGCGAGCAGTCCGGCGATGGGTTGATCCACAGCGCGCGCGTTGTTGCCGTGGTTGCTCTTCAGCCCGCCATGGGCATCCCAGCGCTGATAGCCATCCACCATGGGAATCGTCAGCTCGATAAACCTGACGCCGCGCTCGACCATGCGGCGGGCAAGGAGACACTGCCGTCCGTAGGTTTTGGTATGCTCGTAATCAGCGTCCATCCCGTAGAGTTTTTTCGTGGCATCGCTTTCGCCTGACAAATCCAGCAGGTCCGGCACGGTGGACTGCATCCGGCCTGCCATCTCGGCATTCGCGATGGCGCTTTCCAGGGCGTCGCTGCCGCCGGAGTCCGCCAGGCTGAGCCGGTTGAGCCGCCCGGCAAAATGCCGCTTGGCCAGTTGCTGCGCGGGCAGCTCTTCTCCGGGAACTATGTTTGCGACGGGCGTGCCGTTGGCATTCAGCAGTGAGCCCTGATAACTCGCGGGCAGGAAGCCGCTGCCAAAACAATCCAGCCCGCCTGACGGGATCTGACCGCCATTCAGCACCACAAAACCGGGCAGGTTGTCATTGTGGCTTCCCAGTCCATACGCCACCCACGCCCCCATGCTGGGACGCCCCTGGAGACCGAGTCCGCTGTGCAGGAAATAGTTGGCACTGGTGTGCTCCGGGAACTGGGACGTCATTGATTTCAGCACGCACAGGTCATCAGCCCGCTCTGCGATATGAGGGAAGAGATCGCTGATCCACAGGCCGCTTTTTCCGCGTTGCCTGAACTCCCACGGCGACTTCATCACCGTACCGACATTCTCAAACTGGGTCTTCTCCAGCTTCCCTATCGCCTGCCGCGGATCCTTGCCATGATGCGTCTCCAGCATCGGCTTGTAGTCGAAACTATCCACCTGCGACACCGCGCCCTCCATGAAGAGGAAGATGACGCTGCGGGCCCTGGCCGGAAAATGCGGTGCCTTCGCAAGGGATGCATTCACGGCCGCCCCTGCGTGGTTGGCATTGCCGAACAAGGCGGAGAAAGCCATCGCCCCGAAGCCGCCCCCCGCCCGCTTCAGCAGCGTGCGGCGGGAAAGATGCGGAAGCGGCAATTGAAGAGAACGGTTCATTTCAGATAGATAAAGTCATTGGCATTCATCAGCGCGTGGCAGAGTTCCGACCAAACGGCAGAAGCCCGTTCCCCTGGAAAAAGGGCGCGCAGCTCGGCGAGCGATTCGATGGCGAGGCGCACTTCGTCAGCACCAGGCGAGCGGGTAAAGGCGGATTCGAAAAGCCAGGCAATACGGGCTTCGTCGGAAGCACCGGACAGTTCCTTATGAAGCCGGACGGCCCAGAGTGCAGCTTGTTCCCTTACAAAAGGATCGTTCATCATGACGAGCGACTGCGCGGGAACATTTGTCACATTGCGACGGCCTACGGTGCTGAAAGGCGTGGGGAAGTCGAAAGCCTGCATCATGGTGGACAGGAAATTTCGCCGCAGAGAGGTGTAGAGACTGCGGCGGCCATTGCCGTCCAGCGGCCCGGAGGAATCCGGTGAGCCGCGACCGACGATGAAGGCCGTGAGATGTACGGGAACGGGTGGACCGAAGGGTTTCCCGTCGAAGCGGCCGGAGACAGCGAGGAGTGCGTCGCGGATGGCTTCGCCTTCCAGACGGCGCACCGGCATGTGGTGGAGCAGGAGATTCGCCGGATCGATTTCCGCGACCCGGGAATCGGTGACCCGGCTGCTCCGCGCAAAGGCATCTGTCAGGATGAGTCTGCGGATCAGGCGCTTGAGTGACCACTGGTCTTCGTGACTGAACTGCCAGGCGAGATGATCCAGCAGTTCCGGATGCGTGGGGCGTTCTCCGAGAAAGCCGAAGTTATCCACGGTGGGCACGATGCCGCGCCCGAAGAGGTGATGCCACACCCGGTTCACCATGACGCGGGCAGTGAGCGGACTGGATGGATCTGTTAGTTGGCGGGCCAGTTCCGCGCGACCGCTGGAGTCGGCTGGCGTGATGCGGGGCTGGTCAAAGGCTTCGGGCAGGCCGCGTTGCGCGACGGCACCGGGGCGCTGGTGTTTCCCGCGGATGAGCACGTGCTCGTCCACACCCGAGGCATCCATGAGGGCCGGAGCTGCGGGGGAATCCCAGCGGATGGTTTTGGCCAGCTCATCCTGCGCCTTCATGAGGTCCGCGCCGGAATCAGTCAGGACGGCGTGGCTCACACCCAGCATCGTCGCTTGCTGAAGCATCCAGTTTGCCAGTGACGCCATGCCGGGTTCCATGAAGGGTTTCCCGGATACCAGGCAATCCAGAGCGGCCAGCGCATCCGCCTGAATGGCTTCCGCCACGGCCTGCAAGGAGGGTGCGTCTGCTTTCGGCTGCCATGATGTGACGGGCAGCCATGATGGCGCAGCGGGCGCATCCACTACCATGAGGACGTCGAGCGGGGAATCGCCCTGCGGGGCAATTTCCACATGCGTCCGGTGCCCCGCGTAGGCGCTGAGATCGTGCGTCACCCAGCTCAGTTTGTCACCGGTATCGAAATTCGCGACCAGCCCTCCATGCAGCGGCCCCGTGAGCATGATGTGAGTGTCCACTCCGGCATAGACCGTGGCCTTTCCACGGATCAGATAGTGCAGGCGGCCACTCTTCAGCGTGCCTCGCGGAGTCAGCAGCGTCCGTCCAGCACGGGCCGTGGCAGACTGCGAGCCGGAATCCGCTTCCGTTCCGGGCGACAGTGCGAGGCGATTCCAGAAGGCATCGCGCACCGCCGCACCATACACCATAACACGCACCATGGGGTGCTCCGCGCTGCCTGTGATCACTTCTCCAATGCTCAATGGGTGCCGGCCAAAGCCGGGGCCATCCGTCTTCCACGGCGTAATGCCAGTCCCCGTGAAATCGGCCATGATTTCCGCATCCGCAGGCAAAGCAGGCGCTGGAGTGCGGCATTGCGCAAGCAGTTCCTTGAAGCGCTCCGCTTTTTCTGCGTCCGGCTCCCTGGCTAAAACAGCGAAGGCATGGAGCGGATGTTGCGCATCCTCAGCGGCCTGTTTCAGAGTCTCCACCCATGCAGCGGGTGCGTTTCCGGATGTCGCGACCACTTCCGGTGTCCCCGGCAGGGCGCGGCGTGCGGCAAGGAGCTGGCTGGTAAGTTGCATCACGCCAGGTCTCGCCGCGCCGGCAAAAGCAGCAGTGACAGCGCCGGTGTGTTTGGCACGAATTTCAGCTAACTTCTCAGCAGCCTGCGCGTGACTCGCCATGGTCTCGAACCGCACCTGCCGGTAGGGTGAACTCAGGAGGAAGCCGCTCATGGCGTAGTAGTCCTTCTGGGTGATGGCATCGAACTTGTGGTCGTGGCAGCGGGCACAGGCGAGAGTCAGCCCAAGGAAAGTCTTGGAGAGCACGTCAACTTTGTTGTCGATGCGCTCACATTCATCCTGACGGATATCCACCGGGCTGTGATTCTCCTCTCCGAGGAAAGCCCAACCGGTTGCGAGCACCGATTCATTGGCGCCGGTAGCCGGGTCCAGCCGTGGCGGCAGCAGATCGCCCGCGAGGTGCTCTGAGACGAAGCGGTCGTAGGGCACGTCCGCATTGAAGGCCCGGATCAGGTAGTCGCGATACCGCCAGGCATTCGCGATGAGGTTGTCGCCCTCATGCCCGCGGGTCTCGGCATAACGGACAAGGTCCATCCAGTGACGGGCCCAGCGTTCGCCAAAATGTACCGAGCCCAGCAGCGCATCCACCACCCGCTCGCGCCGCTGCGGAGAGGTGTCCTTGAGAAATGCCTGCATCGCATCGCGCTGCGGCGGCAGGCCGGAGACAGCGAAACAGGCTCTGCGCAGCCACGTCAGATCGTCTGCGGGAGGTGCCGCGACGAGACCCTTTTCGGCGAGCTTCGCGGCGATGAATCGGTCCACTTCGGTCGATCCCTGGGCATCGGGAATGGGCTGGCGCTGCGAGGTTTGCCAGATCCATGGCAGTCGCTGCTTCCGGGCCTTCAGATCAAAAATCTCCTTCGTTACCGTTGTGGCCGGCGCGTCGCCCGGCGGCCACAACGCACCGGCCCGCACCCATACCGCAAGGTTGGCGATCACGGCATCCGCCAGCTTAGGACCCGCCTTAGGCGGCGGCATTTGCAGGTCTTTGTCCCCGTGACGCACCGCTGTCAGCAAAAGGCTTGCTTCAGGCTTTCCCGGCACGATGGCCGGCCCGGTATCCCCTCCCTCTAACACAGCGGCGCGGGAATCCAGCCGCAGCCCGCCCTT
>JANNVM010000355.1:0-8620 GCA_031414455.1 Verrucomicrobiota bacterium | reverse complement strand
GGAATCGGTGATGTTCTTCGACACCGACGCCGGCGGCGTGGTGCATAACATCGCGTATTTGCGCTTCATCGAAACCTGCCGCACCCATCTCGCCGCGGCGATGGGCATGGACATTCCGGCCATGATGACGCGCCAGCAGTTTCCCATCGTGGTGCGCACGGAGATTGATTACCGCCGCCCTGCGAAGTTCGGTGATACGCTGCTCATCCGCGGCTGGGTGGATAAAATGGAGCGCGCCCGGTTCTGGTGCCGTTTTGAAGTGCGTCTCGCGGCCGATGACGGGGTGCTCGTCACCTGCCGCCAGGTTCTGGCGCTGGTGGAAATGCCGCGCGCACGGCCGTTGCGGCTGCCGGCGGAATGGCGGCTGCGCTGGCCAAAGCTGGTCGCACGAAAAGAGAGTGCGGACGCGGACTGACCGCCCAGCTCTTAACGGTAACAATACAGCAGAATCCGAACCCGGCAGAATCCGAACCGCAGCGCGGTTCCCCACGAATAGCCAGGGGTGCAACCCCTGGAACCATCGGAAAGGAACATGAACCCCGGAGGGGTTAGCCAATGCGGATTACGTGAGCGTAGCCAGCATGGGCCTGCCTCTCCGGGGTAGAGGTTCGTTTCGGAATATTCCGGGGGTGCGCTCGTTCCTCGCGAACCCCCGGCTATTCAAAGTGAACCGCGCTGCGGTTCTCAGCATTGGCAGCCATTTCGTCTGCATCGTTAGGGGTTGGACGCACTGCAGCACCGGACTTTTCGATGGCGAGAACGGAAGGCGGCGTGTTGCGGGAATTAAGCGTGCGATAGTGGATCGCATGACATTCGATGGCGGGGAGCCCGGCGGCGAAATCGAGCACGGCCTGAGCTTCCTCCATGCCGCCCGGGTGGCCGGTGTAAAGGACGGCCACGATCACGCCACCGGGCCTGAGGATCTCGAGGGCCGCACGCATGGCGGCGACAGTGGAACCGGCGGCAGTGGTGATCGTCTTGTCGCCTCCCGGCAAATAGCCAAGATTGAAAATGATGGTGCCAATGTGGCCGTGCCAGCGCTGCGGGACAGCATCGCACAGCGTTTCGTGTCCAGCGTGAATGAGCTGCCATGATCCCGCGGGCACGCCTTCGCGCTCCAGCAAACTGCGTGTGGCGGCGATGGCTTCGCTCTGCACGTCGAACGCAAAGACCATGCCTTCAGGACCGGTAAGTTGCGTGAGAAAAAATGTGTCATGTCCGTTCCCTGACGTGGCATCAATGGCCGTGTCGCCAGAGCGGAGACGCTCGCGAAGCAGTTGGTGAGAGAAGGCGACAGCGCGGAGCATGGGGCGGCAAAATGAAGAATGTAGTATGATGAAGGTGCTCGGTGCTCAGTGCTCAGTGCTCAGTTCACCGAGAACCGAGAACCGAGAACCGGCCCTACCCGTTCTTCCGGACATCCACTTCATACTCCACCGCCTTGCCGTCAACGAGGAGGGCGGCGAGCTGGGCGGCGAAGAACGGGGCGTGGAGCACGCCTTTGGAGCCGAGACCGTTGAAGAATCCGAGGCGGCAGTGGACGGGATGGAGGCCGATGAGGGCTTTGCTTTCGTTGATGATCGGGCGGATGGCGGCTTCCTGGGTGGTGACGGTGAACGGAACACGGAGCAGGCGGAGCAGACGGCTCTCAATTTCCGTGCGGGCCGCGGCGGTGGGTTCGGGGGTAAAATCGTCCCAAGTGTAGGTGGAGCCGGCGCGAAAGAGTCCGTCGCGGCCCAGCGGCAGGAGCCAGCCCCCGCTGTTGATGATGCGCTCGTCACGCAGGGCCGGAGCCTGCAGTGTCAGGATTTCACCCTTGGCGCTTTTCCAGCGCACCCATGGAAAGAAGGGATTCGCCGCGGCCTCCCAGCCCTGACAGAAGATGAGATGCCGCGCGGTGATCGTCTGCGACGCGTGAACCGTGATGCCGTCGTTGCCGGCGGTGATGGCTTCCGGCGGCACAGTCGCGGTGAGCCAGGCACCGTGGTCCTGGAGATGCTTTTGTGACGCGGCGAGCCATGCGCGAACATCGAGCCAGGCACCCTGCATTTCGAGGCCTTCGCCGGGCGAATCGAACTGACTCTCATCAACCAGCGGCTGCGGCTGCGGATTCGTGAGGAGTTTTTGAAATGCCGGATCGTCCTTTTTCTCCCGCCACCGGCGCTGCTCGTCGGCAGAGCGCAGCAGTCTGACGTAAGGCACGGAATGGTAATGATCCGCGCCGGTTTCCACGGCGGTGTGGCGGTAGAAGTCCCTCGCCACAGGGAGAAATTCCTCCACGCGCCAGCTTCGTGCGATGCGGCGGCCGCTGATCGGAACGACAATTCCGGCGGCGACCTTTGAAGAGGTCGCGAATTCATCACGATCCACGACGAGCACACGCCAGCCGCGCCAGCGGAGATGCCATGCGAGAGCCGCTCCGGCCAAACCGTGGCCGAGGATGATGGCATCGAGGCCGTGCATCCGGCCGTGCGATTACTTCTTCTCCCCGTCTCCGGGAGCAGCCGGGCCTTCGGCTTCCTTGATGCGGGTGGTCAGCGCCTCGAGATCGCTCTTCACGCGACTAAGGGCCGCTTCGGCGTTCTTCCGCTCATCGCGCAGCGCGTCGAGTTCCGGATGATAGAACCGGCCCTCACTTACTTTGGAGAGCAGCATCTTGACGGTCTTCGAGGGAATGGCGAGGCATTCGATGCGGCCCGACCGGGCGATATTCATGCCGACGACTTTGCCGTCGAGATTGACCAGCGGGCCGCCGACTTCGTTTGGTTGGAGCACCATGTCATGCTGCAGGGCATCGGGAAAGCCACGGCGGTTCTTGCTCAGGCTGCCGCTCATCATGTTGCGGGGGTCTTCGGCGAGTGCTCCCATGCCCGGCGGACGCGGAGCGAGAGTGGCATCCAGTTCCTGGTCACCCTTCTCGCGCTTCACGACGATCTTGATCGTTTGATAGGGACGCAGTGAACCCACGGTCTGAATGAACTCGTCCATGGTGGTCACCGACTTGCCGTCAATGCTCTTGATAATGTCGTCGGACACCATGCCGGCCTTTGACGCCGGGCTGTCGGCGGAGACGCCAATGACCTTCACTTCCTTATCGCTGGCTTTGTCGAGTTTGACACCGAGCCAGCCTTTGTGCGAGTCATCGAGATTGCGCGGTATAACACTGAGAACACCAACAGCCACGGGCAGGCGCATGGGAGTGGCGGCGGCAAGAAACGTGCCGGGTTCCGGCGTGATGGATTCGTCCCACTGTATGGCGCGCAGTCCGCGGGCGTCCACTTTGAGCAGGGCGAGATCGTAGGGGCGGTGCGTATCCACGAGTTTCACGGGGAGACGCAGGCCTTCAGGAAAACTGGCTTCGATGCCGGTGAGGAAGACACCCTTCTTGTCAAACACTTCGCCGGCTTTGGTGAGGATATAGCCGTTTTCATGCACCGCGCAGCCGAGCGCGATGTCCTTGCCCTCGCGGGTGAGTTTGACCGTGGCACGACGGACTTCATCAAGCGCCGGCTCCCATGCTTTCAGGATTTCTGCTGTCTCGCGGCTGTACTTTTCGTGAGCCGCCGGACTCCCGGACGCTTCCTTCCCCTTGCCAGGCTGTTCGCTCCCGGGCTCTTCCTTTTTGGGTTCTTCTTTCTTTGGCTCTTCGGCTTTTGGCTCCTCTTTTTTGGGTGCCTCAGGCTTGGGCTCCTCCTTCTTTGGCTCTTCAGCCTTCGGTTCCTCTTTCTTTGGTTCGACGGGTTTTGGCGTTTCAGACGGGGGCGGAGCAGCCGGCTTTCCGTCGTCGGCCCGCAGCAGCGCCGGCGTCAGTGAAATACTCAAGAGGAGTGCGGCGGCAAGGATGGGTGTAGTCTTCATGGCCTGGTAGGGAGAATTTGCGGGATCAGAGTTTGCGCTCTTCGATGGTGGTTTCGCCGGTGTGGTCCGTCTCGCCGCGTTTCGCCTTTACGGAGAGTTTGTCGCCCGGTTTCAGGGGGCGAATGACCTCCGCAGCGGGGGTCGGTCCATCCACATCCTTGTCATTGAGATGGAGAATGATATCACCGGCGACGAGTCCGGCTTTGGCGGCGGGGCTGCCTTCCTTTACCGACACGACCCGGGCACCTTTGCCGCCGGTGTCTTCGAGTTCGGCGCCAAAAAACGACTGCGGGCCGGATTCGTCAGGAATCTTCGGCTCCGGCGGGCCTTTGTCCTTCTCGTTTTTCTCCTCCGGGTTTTCCTCCTTCGCATTGCGCTCCTGAGTGGCCGGCGACGCAGGCTTGCCCAGTTCAAGTTCGCACTCCACGGTCTCTGCGCCGCGGCGCAGACCGAGTTTCACTTTGTCGCCCGCCTCCTTTTTTCCGATGAGCCGCTGCAGCTGATGAAAGGTGGCGACCTCAACACCGTCGAATTTCACCAGCACATCGCCGTTTTTGAGCCCGGCTTTGCCGGCCGGTGATTCGGCATTCACATCTTCAATCACCTTCACGCCCTCCTGACTGTCGCGGTCGAAAACAGCGCCGAAACGGGGCCGGCCCGCACCGGCGGTGAATCCCTGACGACCCCATGCTTTTTCCTTCATCATGCGGTCCCAGTCCTCGCGCAGCGTGTCCACCGCCACATGGCGGTTCATGCTGTCGGGGTCACCGTGGATGCTGCTGTTGATGCCGATGACACGGCCTTCGAGATCGAACAGCGGTCCGCCGCTGTCGCCGCCGATGAGCGCACAACTGCTGAAGATGGCACCGTCGAGATCGCGCTTCCAGATCCGGCCGTAGCGGACGGGGTGGCGCCGCTCAATACTGAGTCCGCCGGGGTTGGCCATGGCCACACACGAGTCGCCCAGGAGCATCTTGTCTGAGCTGCCGATCTCCACCGCCGGCCATTCCCCTTCGTCGGTGATCTTCGCGAGGCCGGCATCCGTTACGCGATTGGCGCCGAGCGCTTTCCCCTTCACGCGCTTTCCGTCCGGGAAGGTAATGATCAGATTTTCCCCGGTCGCCGCGGTGACGTGGGCGGCGGTAAGAATGAGGCCGTCCTTCTGAACGATGACCCCGCTGCCGCTGCCTGGCTTGCCGGGATCCTCGGAGGTGATGGCCACGATGCTGTCCTTTACTTTCGTGACCAGGGCCAGCACTTTGGCCTCGCGCGCTTTGAGATCCGCTATCGTTTCCGCGCACAGCACCGGCGCGGCGGCGAAGACTGCGGCGAGAAGGACGGGCAAATTAGTGAAGATCGTCATGGCGGAAGCAGCGGGGGTGGAAATCCAGGGTAATCGTAGCGCACGCTCTGTGCCAGGGCAAGGTTTGCGATGAAAAAGACAGCCCCATCCGCGGATGCCTCAGGAGGCTCCCGACGGATCTCTCCCGCGTTGAGTGGATCACGGAGGCCATCTAAGACATGCTTGAGCCACCTCGGCAAAGTCCCCTGACTCCCTCACAGCCTCATTCCCTGACTCTCAAAGCGGAATCCACACCAGCACCATTGGTACCGTGAGCAGCGCGAAGATAATCCCAGCGATCCCCCTGCCGATCGCCCCATGCAGGAGCAGCACGATCCCGCAGACCAGGCACCCGATGCTCGTCACCCATGCGCACAGCGTGATCAGCGCCATCGGCACGATCAGCGACCACACCGCCAGCACCAGCCCCAGGATAAAAAATGCGCACGCCGCCTGCCATGCCTGCTTCGCCTGAGCGACATTGCTGCCACCCTTCACCGACGACTGCATCAACAGCACCCGGTCGAAAGACTTCCACGATGTCACCGCCACGGCACTCTGGCACACCAAGCTCCGCATCCGCCGCCGCCACGGCCGCGATCTCCCGCCTGATCTCATTCAAAAGGCCACCGCCGCCGGCTTGCTGCCACTGCCCTGAGGGGTTTGCTAAGCTTCACCACGGGCTAAACAAAAGTCTCAATATCTGCCCCGCGTCTCCAGCCACGGCTTTGAAGACACCGTGGCCGTTTCAATTTGTCTACTGCTGTCAGATGATCTTTGGTGAACTTGTCGGAAAATAGTTTCCCGTCCTTGAAATGCATTCGCCAAGCTCCCCGGCAAGGCACGCCGCCGGCCCGCGGCGCGCGCAATCCCAACTGCCCGGTTCCATCGAAAACAGGCGCGCGACCTCGAGTGGCCTCGCGATCGCAAACACGCGTTAATTCTGAGCAACGAACACGGCAGCCCGCCGCACCGAGATTCAATAAATACCGTGCTTGAGGGTGCTCGTGTTTGTTGTGCGTGCCGACGGAAATGAAGACATTTGCTGCAGCGATGCCCGAGATCTGACTTGGAGCCTGCCGTTTATCCTTATAGCCCTCAGGAGCTCCGTGATGCGGCCCAACCATTACTGTCGGGTGCTTTCCATCCGCTTTGCCGTGCACTTGAGTCAAAGACAAATCACCGGGCCAAATGCCGAGCCATTCATCCTTATGCCTTAATACTATGAGTGCTGACGTGCGATTTGGGTTCGACGCGATGACCGCTTCAGAAAATGAAGGGTGCTCAACTGTGAGGGAGGTGTGACCGTCGTCGCTCCGCCACAAAACGCGCCCAGCCTCAAGGCGTTGAATTTGTCTGCCCGTCTTCTGTTCCCATTCAAACGCACACCGAAACAAGCGGTCAAAAACCGCGTCATCTTTGGGACGGTCTTGGAGCATGTGGACAGCTTGAATATTCGCGCCTTGGGAACGAACAATACTGCACAAGGCACCGGCGTGATCCGCGTCATTGTGAGTGAGGATAATGCCGCGGATGTTTTTTGGAGGACCGTCGGCCAGCCAATCAACCAAGCCGGATCCCCTACTGCCCGTATCCACAATCAACATACTGCGGTCTAAAAAATGGAAAACTGAACAATCACCCTGTCCTACATCCCAAAAATCGATGTAGTTCATTGAGGTGTTTTCAAGAGAGCAACGCGACCCGTTCAATCGAAACGGCTTTCCCCTCGCGGTCCAGTTTTGCGAAGCAACCAAAACTCTCACCCGGCTTCACTTCCGCTAGAGCGCTGGCGACACGAGGATTCAACGCTTCCCTGCTGCCGTCATGCCATTCTACGCGACATCTTGGATCACGCTGAAGCACCACTCCTTCCACATAATGGGGCGCGGCGCGCTCGATGCTAAATGCGGCATAGTCCACCTGCTTTAGAACTTCCGACCATATCGGCTCATCATCGGGACCCAGTCTCCCTGCATCGGCTCTACTATAGAGCTCCAAGAACCGCCGGGGAATGAGCCTGTAGAGATCTTCAACCTCGGTGTTGTGCATGCGCAAGCCCCACCCCTTCAACTCACACATTCCGGATTTCGCATCTAACGCAACGACCGGATCGCGGAAAAAACGAAGGAGTATGCCGCCTCCTTCAAGAGCAAAAACGCGCTGAGAAAATTCATATTCGACCAAATCCTTTTGCGGCGGTGGTTCGTAGCCTGCATGAAATGCATATTTCTGCTGCGCACCGGCAGTGCTCAAAAGCAAGTCGGTTTGAAACTGTCGCGTGTGATCGATGTCCGAGAGGATCATTCCTGAGGTATTGGCTCGAAGCTATCCCGAGCGGCCTTGGTGAACAGTAATTCAAACCGTTCAACAAGCTTTTTATGGCACAGATCCATTATATTTGCAATATTTTCCGTATCCGCCCGCAAATGGTCCATTTTTACTTGAACCTGCAGCTGGAGGTATAGAAGGGGATGATCTTTGAGAATTATCTGGAATTCGGCTCCAGGAGGCTCTGATAATCGCAGCGTTGCCTTGTATTCTAGAGGGGGAATAAGGCATTCGTGCTCCCCTGGAATTTCGGTGAAAATCGTCAAAACTTGGTCGAGCGCCAATTGATTCTCGCTATAAAAATCGGGCAATGTATTAGCGTTCAATTTGTTCACATAGATCAACGCTAAGCTATTGATCTTAGTGATTTTGAAGTGGTCCATCCATTCCTTGGATCTCTTAAGAAATTCCTCGCGCAAGTCCTCGTAAGAGCGTTCATCGTCAGTCGGAGTAAGCAAATGAAGAGAAAACTTTTCGGCCGGGCACCTCAATACAAAACCCCTGTCCTTGTCGCTTTGAAGGAACTGGTGTAGAATCTTCAGCCGCGGTCGAATGTCGCCGAATTGCGGTATGCCGTTCTTCTCTTCGACCTCCAAAAGCCACTCGTTTTTGTGCTGCGGCTTGGGGTAATCATGTTGGATATGTTGCCGCCAAGCCTCGAAAAGTGCAGTGTGCTGGTCGCTATCTTCCTCCACAAACAGCAGGGCGACCCTTTCTCCCACGGGGGGACGTCGGTAGCGTGGGATACTCATAAATCAGGGATTCTCGGTAGTAATGAAATTCCTCGGATATCGTACTCCATTTGCGTCCAACAAGGCGTTTTTTGTGGGTCTGATTCTCCGCAAGTCGAACGTCCCAACAGTGAGCCCGTCCTTCAAAAACAGGCTTATCACCAAGAAAACCCGCGTACAACCTGCGTACACCGCCGTCCGTTTTCTGGTCGGCTCCATTCGCAATTCGTTGATTTTGAATGGAGCCGGTGGTCGGGATTGAACCGACGACCTGCGCATTACGAATGCGCTGCTCTACCACTGAGCTACACCGGCCTGTCTCCCGGAAACGGAAGGTCGCGAAAGTGGAGTCGAATGC
>JANNVM010000354.1:0-13471 GCA_031414455.1 Verrucomicrobiota bacterium | reverse complement strand
ACAGCGGCGTCTTCGTCTGGGGCGACGGATTCCCTGCGCCCGGAACGTCCTATCCGCGCGGCATCGAAGTCCAGGTGCTGGACAACGGCTACAATGCGCAGGGCAAGAACCACTGGTTCAGCACGCACGGCGACATCTTTCCGGTGAATGGCGCGAAACTCACCGTGGCCGGCCGCATTTCACCGGATGGCAAACGCAGCTTTCCCATGGAGGAGCGCAGCAAATCGTCGCCCGAGTGGAACCACTACCGCCTCGTCGCCAACAACGGCGACCTCAGCCTCAGTGTGAACGGCAAGGAAACCACCATCGCCAAAGCAGCCTCACCGCGGAAGGGTTATCTCATGCTCGAAAGTGAAGGCGCCGAATGCCACTATCGCAACATCCGCTTCAGGGAACTGCCTTCGACGAATCCGAAGCCTGACGAAATCGCGCGCGATGCCGATGGCTTCGTCCCTCTTTTCAATGGGATCAATCTCGACGGCTGGAAAGTCCCCGAAGGCGATAACGGTCACTGGAAAGTCGCCGGTGAAAGCATTGACTACGACGCCGGCAGCGAAGCCAAAGGCGAGAAGCACCTCTGGACCAGCCGCGCCTATTCCGATTACACGCTCGTGCTCGACTGGCGCATCAAAGAGACGCCCTACACCAATCCCCGTGCCCGCAAAATCCTCCCGGACGGCACGGAGGAGAAAGGCCCTGACGGCCAGCCGCTCTCCCTCGCCATTCCCGACAGCGACAGCGGCATCATCCTCGGCGGCGATCAGCGCTATCAAATCAACATCTGGTGCTGGCCCGTCGGCAGCGGCGAAATGTACGGCCTGCGCACCGATCCCGCAACGTCACCTGAACTCCGCGCCGCCGTCACCCCGCGCGTCAACGCCGACAAGCCCATCGGCCAGTGGAACCGTTATGAAATCACCCATCGCAAAGGCACCGTCACTGTTGTCCTCAACGGAAAGACCGTCCTCTCCGGCGCGAAGATTCCGGGCTTTCCCGCCACCGCGCCCATCGGCCTCCAGCACCACGGCGGAAAGAACGCCGCCGGCGAGTGGAACAGCCCGCCGGCGCTGCTGCAGTTCCGGAATGTGTTCATCAAGGAGCTGAAGGACTGAGGCGAATTGATTAGCGGGCCAGTTGTGAGCCATCTTCCGGTCATCTGATATTAGAGCGAATGCCAGAAGTCATTTCCGTCATGGGCCGTAACGCAGCCGTCCCGGCTGCCGTGCGGGCAGTGCTTCCAGCCTGCCATTGTTGCAAGTGACGAATCTGCAAGGCCATGACCACAGTTCTGGCCCCGCTTTCCCGAGGAAGCCCGGCCGAGGTTCCCGGTCTGCCCGGGTCTGAGATCATCGCCTCCGGGTCTCAGGGGGAGACGCTGATGATGACACGGAAGAAGTTACGATCCGGCACGGTCGTGACGAGGGCCGTAATGTCGGCATCGGCACCGGCGACGCCGTTCGCGGCTGCAAGGGCACCCCACGATCCAGCGGAGACGTCACCGCTGGATTCAATGGTATATCGGCGCGTGAGCCCCCCGTAACCGGGGCCGGCAGTGCGGTGCCCGAAGATCCGGAGTTCAACCTGACCTCCCGTCAGGCGAGCCCTGAGCACCGGGGCTGGTTCGGCCTGCATCGGGGGGGTACCGTAGACGTACTCCCGGCTATTCGGGATTCCATCGCGGTCGGGGTCAGCGTCCGGTCCCGAGACGGCGGCGTTCATTCCATCCGCAGCGGAAAATTGGGCTGCTTTCCATGCGGAATAGGGATCCACCGTGGTATTTACTGTCACCGTGGCCGTCACAGAATCCACCGTGCCGGCTTCCGTTGTGACCCGCACCCAGTAGCCAGTGGTTTCCGTCAGGATCGGTGTCATGAACGATTGGCCTGTGGCGCCGGGGAGCGGATTGGAGGAGTCGCCGGATACCCCGCGATACCATTGATAGTTGAATGGAGGCGTTCCGCCCGGCGTGACATTCAACTGCGTCGACGTTCCGCTGCCAATCGTCACTGAGGCCGGTTGCGCGATGATCGAGGGCCGGATGAGAACGGGAGACGGATTGCTCGTGACAGACCCTGCGGGATTCGCGACGGTTACAGTGTAGCTGCCGGTGTCCTCCGTGCGAAGGCTGGTGAGAAGCAGGCGCGACGAATTGATGGCGTCGATTCCGCTGACCAGTTCACAATTGAAGAGGAAGTCGGGTGATGTGGCGGACTGATTAAGAGCCTGAACCGCAAGGAGGTTTTCACCGGTGTGGAGCAGTCCAAGGTGTTGCGGGATTCTTATTTCCCGGAACGTTATCGCCGTATTGTCGTCGGCGTTGGCGCTGGCCGCGCTGTTCCACTGGAACGTGGAGGGCCTGTTCTGGAACGCCACCTCTGTTCCGTTGAGCCAGGCGACGAACCCGTCATCCGACTGGACCCGCAGCTTCAGAAAGCTCAGGGCGGCCGGCGCGGTGAGGGTGAATGGCAGGCGGAGATACGCCGACGTCGGCTTTCCGGATCCGGACATCTGCAGCTGAACATTTCCACCCGCCGCGATGTGCGGCAAAAAGTTTACTCCCGTATTGGTCACCGTATCATAGCCAATCCCGCCGGACACGATACTCCATGAGGAATCTGCAAAGGCAGGATCGGTTCGCCATGCCGCGCCGGGATCGGTTGTGGGGGCGACGAGGAACCGCCGGGGCGAAGTGAGGCCAACGAGGATGTGCTCGGCCGGTGGCAGCAGGTCGGCTCCATTGCGTTTCCAGGTGAACGTTTTGCCGTTGGTGTGGCCGACCGCAAGGCTAACAAACTCCCCGGCGTTGAAAATTCCGCCTGTCGGAGGGGAGGTGATCGCCGGAAGCGGAGGATTGCTGATATTGATGGTGAACGTCTTCCGAAGGGACTCTCCGGTGAAGCCCGGAAATTCCCATGCGATGGCCGTAACCGCCCACGAGCCGGCCTGAGTCGGGGTTCCGGTGACGGAATCGATAGTGCTGTTTTGCAGTCCGGTTTGACTCAGGCCCGGCGGCAGAGTCCCCGTAATCTGGAACGATGCCGGCACTGTTTCCGTACCCGTGCATTGAAATATGAAGTTCAGCGAATCGCCGGCAACGGTGTTTACCGTACTCGAATTCGGGGACGGGAGGACCTGGGAAACACCTGACGCGCCGGACACCGAGTCATAAGCACCAAGGCCCGCGACAGCCGTGACGACCCATTTCAAAGCCTCGGCGAAACCGGATGTCGCAATGACGCGAGCCTCCGGCAGCAGATTGACGAGCGGTGAGCGCTGGAAGAGCATCACTGCGGAACTAATGCGGACGGAGGCGCCTCGGCGGCGCAATGGAGCGGCAATCCGGAATACTCGGAGAACACGCATGGGGTTTGGTCGGTTGGGGTTTTGGAAACACGGGGACAAGGCACTACACCCCGTGCTCCCCGCTAAGCGATCTAACAGTATCCCAATCAGCCTGGAGTTCAAAATTCTGCCACGTAACTGTGTGGTCAGACTTCATACCGGATTGGGGGCGGTTGTGAAAAACCTTTTTACGAGCAGTCAATTTTCGCGACAGAAAGGGGCCGCCCTGTCTCGCCCGCCACCGGGAACGCCGCAGGTGATAGAGCAGCCCGGGAACAGCCCGCCGGCCCTGCTGCAGTTCGGAAATCTTTGCATCACGGAGTTGAAAGTATGAGAGTGATTTTGCCCCGGGCGGGGTGAAACGAGCGTTTGGAATTGGTGTGGACCGGTTAAGATCATGCGAACACCCTATGAAGACAACGCCGCTGCTCCTCTCCCTGCTGTGCGGAACGGCCCCGCTCGCCGGCGCGGCGGACTTCTATACTCCGGTGGGCATCACGAGTCCTAACTCGGCGGCGTATTATTCTGTCAGCCGGCTCTTTCAGGGGCCAGGCGTGGGTTATTCCGCCACGGTGCCGCACGCGGGGAATTCCGGGCAGACGTGGGTGACGAATGATCCCGGCGGTTATCCCTCAGACTACATCGCGGTCGCCGGTGCGCCGTTGCTGCTCATTGACCTGGGGCAGGACCGTTTCTTAACGGAGATCAGCACCTGGGGCTATACGACAGCGAACGACAATGGCGTGAAAACGTTCTCTCTGCGCTTTGCCACGGCGGCGCAGGGGACGGCGGGATTTGGCACGACGCTTCCCGGGCAGGGGCCGTTCACTTGCGCGAAGTCGGACATCACGCGCGACAGTCATCCGCTCACGCCGGTGACGGCGCGCTATGTGGAGTTCACCTGCACGGATAATTACTACACCGGCACCGGCGCGGCCGGCGGGGATCGCGTGGGGCTGGGCGAAATTGCCTTCGAATATTTGCCGGCACCCATCGCGGTCCGCATTGAGGCCACGCCGGGGATCGTGGATTTCGGGAATCACACCACGGAGCCAGGGACGGTGACGCGCACGGTGACGGTGAAGAATACGGGGGCGAGTGCGGCGCTGAATCTAACGTCGGTGACGCTGGACGGCGCGGATGCGGCGCGGTTTTCCGCGCTGTCGTTTCCGGCAAGCGTGGCGGCGGGTACGGAGGGGACGGTGACGGTGAATTTTCAGTCAGGCGGGGCGGGCGGGTGCTGGTTTGCGTGGCTGCGCATCGCTTCCAATGATCCGGCGAATCCGGTGGTGACGCTTGGTCTGCTGGCATCGGTGAATTGCACGCCGGCTCCGCCGGAGCAGCCGGTGTTCTCGCAGGCGGCGGGCACGTTCGGAGTGAACTTTCCGCTCACCCTGACATCGCCGACACCGGGCGCGGCCATCGTGTTCACCACAGACGGATCAGTGCCTTCGCTGAGCAATGGCCAGCCTTACACCGGTCCGGTGACGATGACGCGAACGACTCTGGTGCGGGCGGCCTGCATTCTCGCGGGACAGGTGAGCGGCATTGAAAGCGCCGGCTTTATCAAGCTCTCGCCGGCGCTGCTGGCGAAGACTTCGCCGCTGCCGATTCTGGTCGTGGAGAATTTCGGTGCGGGTACTATTCCTGACAAAGGCTGGACCACGGGGCATCAGACCGGCACCGGCCTGAAGCAGAAACCGCGGCAGCCGGTAATGCTCAGCCTGCACGACCGCAGTCCGGCGACGGGCCGCGCGACGCTGCTCGGTGCTTCGAGTCTCGCGGCACGCGCGGGCATTCGCGTCCGCGGCGCTTTCTCGTCCACATGGTTTCCGAAGCCTTATTCCTTCGAGACCTGGAATGAGCAGGACAACGACAAGGGCCAGACGCTGCTGGGGATGCCGAAGGAATCCGACTGGGTGCTCTATCATCCGCATCCGTCGCGTGACGCAACAATGATCTTCAACACCTACATCTGGGAACTGAGCCGGAAAACCGGCCGCTACGCGCCGCAGTTTCGTTATGTCGAAGTGTATGTGAACGAGGACGGCAGCGACCTCGATGTCGCCGACCGCCGCGGGCTCTACGCGCTCGTGGAGGAGGTGAAGCGCGACGCCGACCGGATCAACTTTGAGCCGCTCTCCGCCGACGGCAGCAGCGGCGGCTGGCTGCATTCGTTCAACCGCATGGATCCGGAGCCGGAGGACGGATTTCCCGCCGCCAATGGCGCAACCTCACCGCAGTTGTTCCGCACCGCGGGTCCCAACCGTCTTCTCCAGACCGTGGCCAACAATCCCGCGCAGGCCGGTGACGACATTCCGCGGCAATCCAATTGCTTCATCAACTTCGAAGATCCCGGCGGCTACGACATCACCGCCGTGCAGCGCGCCGCCATCGAGGGCTGGTTCACTCAGTTCGAAAACGCCCTCTACGACAACACCGCATGGCGCGATCCGGCGAATGGTTACCGGCGCCACCTGGATACCCGGGACTTTATTGACTACTTCCAATTGCTCAATCTCGCACGTCAGGGCGACGGGCTCCTGCTGAGTATGTATCCGTGGGTTTCGTCCGGAGAACGCAAGCTCCGCATGGGCCCGATGTGGGATTTCAACAATGGAGCCTATCATCTTTCCGGATCGCCCGCGACGACACTCTACTTTCGCCAGAGCGAACTCTGGTACCCGCGCCTCTTCGCCGATCCTGATTTCCTCAATGAATACGTGGATCGCTGGTACGAACTCCGGCGGGGGCCGTATGCGAATGCCAGCCTCCAGGCGATCGCCGATCAACAAGCCGCGGCCATCACCACGGAAATCGCCAATGCCCAGGGCCTCTCGACCGCTTCGTGGAACTCCGGCCTCACCTCCATGAAGAACTTCCTTACCCAGCGCGCCGACTGGATTGACTCGCAGTATGTGAAGCCGCCGAACTTCTCGCCCGCGCCGGGAGTGCAGCCCGCAGCCTTCACCCTGACACTGACAAATCCTGCCGCGGAGGCCGGCACCATCTACTACACGACAAACGGCAACGACCCGCGCGCCGCCAACGGCACGCCGCAGGGAACGGCTTACACCGGCCCTGTTCTGGTGAGCACGACGGCGGTGATCAAAGCCCGCACCTTCACCGTCAGCAGCAAGTGGTCCGGGCTCAACTTCGGCACCTTCTTCACCGGCACGCCTGCCAGCGCGGCGAATCTCGTCGTTTCGGAAATGCACTACAATCCACCGGGCGCTGCCGACACCGGGGAGTTCGTCGAAGTGATGAACATCGCCGCGCAGACGATCGAACTCGGCGGCGTCAGATTCGAGGGCGGCATTCAGTTTGTATTTCCCGCCGGTGCCACACTAACGGCTGGAGAGCGGGTCATCGTCGCCGCCAATGCCGCCGACTTCTCCGGCCCGCGCGTGCTCGGCGCGTATGGCCCCGGATCCGCACTCGACAACGGCGGCGAGCACCTGCGTCTGCTCGCATGGGATGGTGCGGTGATCCGTGAATTCGTCTGGGATGATGTCAGTCCGTGGCCGGTCCTGCCCGATGGCGAAGGCCCGAGCCTGACACTCATCAAACCGCAGACGAATCCCAATCCCTCTTTGCCGGCGAACTGGCGCGCCAGTATTATCAATGGAGGCACCCCCGGCACGACGGATGCGACCACGTTCACCGGCAACCCGCTCGCCGATGACAACAACGACGGTATCAACAATCTCGTCGCCTACGCCCTCGGCACTCAGCCTCCGTCCGTATTGCAGCAAGCTGGCCGCATCACTTGGGACATCCCCTTCAACCCCGCCGCGGAAGACGTGACGCTCATCCCCGAATGGTCCGCCGATCTCGTGTCATGGCAGCCCGCCGCGACGCTGTTCCCGAGTGATATGCGAACGGGAAACCTGCGCACGCTCGACACCGCCGGTCCCGTGGCGGCGCGGCGGGTCTGTCTGCGCGTCAGGGTTGTGTTGCCGTGATGTTCGCCGCGGCGGCACCTCTGTTCATCGAAGCCCCCATCCGGCTTGCCTTTCGGCAGGATGTTGCAAGTATTGCCGCCATGAAAACACTCGCCCGCACCACGGATGATCTTGTCGGCGCCTATCGGACCTTCGGTGAGGATGGGCCGGTGTATCAGGTACTGCGACGCGCCGGAGAAACGACCGTGAGGATCGTGGTGGTGGAGACCGGAGAGGAACTGGACTACCCTGCTGAGCAGGCTCTCAACGATCCGGAGGCGGAGTGACGCATGTTCGCCATCGCCTTCGATCTTGTGGTGGCTGACGCCGCCGAACACCATCCGCGCGGAGTCGCATCCGCGTACAGCGACATCGGGGCCGCGCTGCGCCGGTTCGGTTTCGAGCGCGTGCAAGGCAGTGTGTATGTGACGGAGAAGGATGACATGGCGAATCTCTTTTCCGCCCTGCTCGCATTGAAGGCCCTGCCGTGGTTCCCGAAGGCAGTGCGCGACATCCGCGGCTTCAAGATTGAGAACTGGAGCGACTTCACTCCCATCATCAAAGGCACCCCGCCTGTGTGATCGCCGCGCGGCAGGTACTCCTTCGCGTGTTTCCGCTCTCATGGCCTCCCATCCTGCATCCCTGGCCCGTGAGGCCTATCATAAAGGCGACTACCGTCTCGCCGAGCGGTTGTTTCGTTCTCTGTGCGCCGGTGAGCCGCACGAGCCGGTCTGGCATCTGGATCTGGCGACGCTCTGCATCACGCTCATCCGCTTTGAGGAGGCTGAGGAATCGCTGAAACGCGCGGCGGCGTGCGGAGCGGGAAGCGCGGATACCCTGCGGCAGGTGGCGCTTTGTTATTTTTCCATGTTCCGTTTTGGTGAAGCGCGAAGAATTCTGGAGCCGGCGGCGGAGGCGGGCCATCTTCCCAGCCTGCTCGGACTGCTGCTCGTGATGGAGCGCGAGGGCTTGCTGGAGGAAACGGCGGCTCTGCTCGACAAGGCGCTCGCGCGGCATCCATCGCACCCGGAACTCCGGCTCCTGCGGGCACAGGTGATGGTTCGTCAGGGAAAACTCGAAGCGGCAGAGTCTCTCGCACGCGCGCTCCTCGTATCGGGCCCTCCGTTTCTCATTCACAGTAAAGCGGGCTATCTGCTGGCCGGCATCTTCGACCGAACCGAACGCTATGCCGAAGCCGCGTCATTGCTGGGTCAAATCAAGCAGGCGTTGCGGGCGCGTCCCGAGGTGAACGCTCTGCGGAAAGAGTTCCGCGACCGTATGAGCCTCGCACGCGACCTCGCTGCGGCGTTCTCTGCGGACCAGTTTTCATTGTGGCGCGACGAGGCGGCCCAACAGCCGCTGGCCTTTCGTCCGGCGCTGCTTTGCGGTCACCCGCGGAGCGGCACGACACTGATGGAGGCCCGGATTGAGCGGCTGGAGAATGTGATCTCCTTTGATGAAACGGGAGCCTTCGATGGCGGAGCGCTCTCCTCCGCCGGTATCACCGGGCGGGTGAATCTCATGCGCGCGCTTCGTCCCAACGGAGGCGGTCTCGCAAGTTCGGCCCGCGGGCATTACGCGCGCTCCATCGCCTCGCTGCACAGGCGGCCATTAACCGGCCAGCCGCTGGTGGTGGACAAGAACCCAACGCAATTGCTCAATCTGCCGCTCTGGCTGCGACTGCTGCCGGAAGTCCGTTTCCTCGTCGCACTGCGGGATCCCCGGGATGTTGTCGTGAGCAGTTACTTCTTCGATCTGCCGCCGAATGCGACGAGCGTGCAGTTCCTCGACTGGGAATCCACCGCCCGCCATTACGTCAGCCTCATGGACCTCTGGCGGCAAATGAAAGACAAGCTGCCTGCCGGTTCCTGGCTGGAGAGCCGCTACGAAGACTTCGTGGCCGACACCGGCGCGGAAACCTCCCGCGTGGCCGGATTCCTCGGCCTGTCCATCGGCGAAAAAACCGGCGGCGATTCCTCGGCCACCCTGAATTCCCCGAACTACGCCACGGCTACCAAGCCGGTCCATGCCCGCTCCGTGGGCCGGTGGCGTCATTATGAAGAGCACCTCCTGTCCTCCGGGAAAGACCTTGAGCCATTCCTCAAGGCGTTTGGCTACCAAGCCCCGGGAGGAAGTTGAGGGTAAGTGGTTGAGCGTCTCAAATTCAAAGTTTTCCAGCCCGCTGGTCAACCTCTCAACACTCCGCTCAGGTCTTATGCCAAGCGGTTCTTCCGATCAGTGCGATTCATGTTCCAACACCGGAAAATGATTGGTTTATGATGTGGACGAAGTGATGACCATTACGTAAAAGCATGAGGATTATCTCTGACGGTTCAGTCAAACACCCGATCACATGAAACATACTGCCTACACCCTCGCGCTCTTTTGCGGAGTTGCCTCCCTCGCCAGCGCGGCCACTTTCTATACGCCGGTGAGCATTACGTCGACAAACTCAGTGGCTTACTTTGCCGTCGCGAATCTCAATCAGGGACCGGGTGTCGGGTATTCCGCTTCGGTGCCGCACGACGGTGCCATTCCCGGCGCTCTTACCTGGGTTACGGATGCTCCGGGCGGCTTTCCCTCCGATTACCTCGCCGTTCGTCCAGCACCGATTCTGGTGATTGACCTCGGGTCCGATCTCTTTCTCACGGAAATCAGCACCTGGGGCTACACGACAGGAAATTCGAACGGCGTCAGTGCCTTCAGCCTCCGCTTTGCCACGTCGGCGGAAGGACCAGGACTTTTTGGCAATTCCATCCCCAACCAGGGCGGCTTCACGGCGGCCTTTTCCGATATCACTCGCGACAGTCATCCGCTGACTCCGCTCACTGCGCGCTGGGTGGAGTTCACCGCCACGGACAACTACTATTCCAATGGTGGAAACGGCCCGCCTCCCGGAGGTGACCGCGTCGGCCTCGGCGAAATTGCTTTCGAGGCCATCCCCGAGCCTTCCGCGGCCCTTCTCAGCGGCGGGATCGCGCTGCTCGGCCTGCTCCGCCGCCGCCGCGCCTAAGTTTGCCCCGGAGATTTCATTCAACTTTCAGCCCTGCGGGAGAATCCTTCCGCAGGGCTTTTTCGTTCGCAGGCGTCGTTTCTCCTTTCCCCCGTTTATCAGACCCTTGCCTCATGTCACTCAAACTGTTCCTCCCCGCTCTTTTCGGCGCACTTAGCCCTCTGGTTTACGCGGCCAGTTTCTATACCCCCGTCAGCATCACGAGTCCCAATTCGACAGCATATTTTCCCATTTCGCGGCTCTATCAGGGGCCGGGTGCGGGATATTCGGCTACCGTGCCGCATGACGCCATTGCCGGGTCTGCACAGACATGGGTAACGACGAATCCCAACGGCGGCGGTGATTATTACGCCAACGGTGTGCCCGCGCCGATCCTGATCATCGACCTCGGCGCGGACCGGTATCTCAGTGAGATCAGCACGTGGGGCTACACCATCACCAATGCCAACGGCATGCGCACGTTCAATCTGCGGTTCGCCACTTCGGCGCAGGGAACCGCCGGATTCGGAACGACGATACCCGGGCAAACCGGTTTCACCGCCAACCTGACCGAAGTCACCCGCGACAGCAATCCGCTGGTCACTCCCGTCACCGCCCGGTATGTCGAACTGACAGCCACAGACAATTACGGCGGACTCGGCCCGCCCGGCGGGGACCGGGTGGGACTCGGAGAGATTGCCTTTGAGAACACCACGCCCCCGGTTGACCCGCACATTGATGTGCCCGCGACGGTTGATCTGGACCTCGACGGCTCGGTCCAGGTGTTCGATCTCGACGTCCATAATGCCGGCGTCAGTCAGACGCTGACGATCAGCGGCGCTTCCTTCACCGGTGCCAACGCAGCGGCCTTTTCCATCGTCGGCGCGCCTGCCACCGTTGCCGCCGGAGCCACGGAACTGCTCCAGTTTTCCTTCAATCCCACCGGACTTGCCGGCAACATCGCCGCCACGCTGCGCCTCAACAGCAACGACACGGGGACACCGGTGGCCAGTATCGCGCTAAGCGGTTTCCTGCACGATCCGCAACTGCTCGTCGCCGGCAGCCTCGACTTCGGCCTCGTCGCTCCCGGTTCCCCCGCGACAACCCGCCCGCTGGCCCTCACCAATGCCGGCGGCGGCCGGACGCTGACCATTTCCAGCGCGGTCATCAGCGGCACGGATGCGGCGCACTTTTCCGTCGTCTCGTCACCCGCCAGTCTCGCGCCGTTCGGCAGCGGGCAGGCCGTGATTTCCTTCGATGCGCTCGGCGGGCAGGGAAATTTCTATGCCCTGCTCACCCTGAACAGCAACGACGCGCTCACTCCCGCCATGGCGGTCAGTCTCCAGTCCAGGGTCGCCAGCATTGCCGCCGGCGACGGGCTGCGCATCAATGAATTTCTCGCCGCCAACAGCGCCGGCCTGACAGATGGCGACGGCAACCGCCCCGACTGGGTCGAGCTCTACAACGCCGGCCCCGGCGCGGTGGACCTGACCGGCTGGCATCTCACCGACCGCTCCACCAATCTCACCAAGTGGACCTTCCCGTCCCGCGTCATTGCCGAAAACGCCTACCTCGTCGTCTTCGCCTCCGGCCAAAACACAAACGACTATGTGGATGCCGGCGGACACCTGCACACAAATTTCAATCTCAGCACCTCCGGCGAATACCTCGGTCTCGTCAGGCCCGGCGGCCTCACCATCGTGTCGGAGTTTTACCCGGCCTTTCCGGCGCAGTTTGATGACCTCAGCTACGGTACGTTTCAAGTCGCAGGCGCACCGCCGGCCACGGGCTATCTCAGCGCGCCCACGCCCCGCGCGGCCAACTCCGCCTCCACGGCTCCAGGTCCGGAGATAAAATCCGTCACCCCCGCCCCGCTGCAACCCGTTAGCGGACAGACAACGGTCATCACCGCACAGATCGCACCGCGACTCGCTCCCACCGCCTCGGCGACGCTGCGCTATCGCGTGAACTATGCCGCGGAAGTCGTGCTGCCCATGACCGATGAGGGCACCGGCAGCGATGCCGCAGCCGGCGACGGCACCTTCACCGCCGTCATCCCGTCGTCCGCCTACGCCGCCGGCAATATGGTTCGCTGGTTCGTCAGCGCCGCGGACACCGCGTCCCGCGCGAGCCGCGCCCCGGCATTCCTTGTCAGCACCGGCACCGCACAGTCGCCCCAATACTTCGGCACGGTCATCCCCGATCCCTCCATCGTCTCCGGCCTCCCGGTCTTCCACTGGTTCACGCAAAACGTCTCCGCCAGCCACACCGCCGCCGGCACGCGGGCCTCGGCATTTTTCGCCGGACGCTTCTACGATAACATCTTCGTCCGTCAGCGCGGCCAGGCGACCAATGGCGTCACCTCGCAGAAATTCGACCTCAACAAAGGCGACTCCTTTTACGTGGACGACACCATGCCCGCCGTCCGCGAACTCAACCTCAACGGCAACGGCTCCGATTCCACCTACGTTCGCCAGCCGCTCGGCTTCGAGACCTACCGCACCGCCGGCCATGCCGCCTGCAACAGCGCCCTCTGGCTCATGCGCGTCAATGGAACCGCCGACCGCGTGGGGGTTTTCGTGGAACAGGCGGATGAGGATTTCCTCAAACGGAACGGCTATGATCCTGACGGCGAACTCTACAAGATGGTGCAGCGCGCAAATCTGAATCCGGCGCTCTTCGACACCGTCACCGGCTTCGAAAAGAAAACCGGCGCCCCTGGCACCGCCTCGCTCGCGAGCCTCGTCGCCGGGCTGAATCAGGCCACGAGCGACGCGCGACGCCGCTATGTGATAGACCAGCTCGACCTGCCGCAGATCAACAATTACCTCGCCCTCCGCTGCATCACTCAGGACGCAGATGACGTGCGGAAGAACTTCTATCTTTACCAGGATGCGCGCGGCGACGGACGCTGGCGGATGTTCCCGTGGGACAAGGACTGGACCTTCGGTGTCACCGGCGACGGCGGCACCTGGCTGCCCCATCCGTTCTTCGGCGACGAAGAACACGCCAAGCAAAACGCCAATCAGTGGAACGTTCTCTACGATGTCCTGTTTGAGGAAACCGCCACGCAGCGCCTCTACCTGCGCCGGCTGCGCACGCTGATGGACACGCTCCTGCAGCCCGCCTCCACTCCCGCCGCACAGCGCATCTTGGAAACCCGCGCCGCCGCCATCATCGCCGCCGCCGCTCC
>JANNVM010000353.1:0-5622 GCA_031414455.1 Verrucomicrobiota bacterium | reverse complement strand
TTCACGCACTATGGGAAGCGGATACGCGCCGCAACATGGCAGAACTGCCGGAAGCCATGCGCGCCGGCACGCAGAAAGAGTGAGAGCCAGGAAAACGAGCCTGGCGGGATTCACTGAGAGCCGGCGCACCGGGAAAATTTGAAAAAGGATTTGCGGGAGTATGGCATCAATGCCATACTCGATATGGCAAGCAAGCCATACCATCATGAAGATGACCATGCACATAGACGACGCCCTGCTCGAAAACGTTGTCAGGCTCACTGGCGCTTCCAGTAAGACTGAAGCCGTCAGCATCGCGCTCAAGGAAATGGACCGAAAGGCCCGGCTCCGGGAATACGGGCAGAAGGGCCTCGGCTTCACCAGGGCTGAACTCATGGCCTCGGTGGATCCCTCCTACGATCTCATGGCGCTCAGAGTTGCGGATGGCGGAGAGCCGGGCGGCCGTCTCAGGGGTGAATCCGATGGGGGGTATGCCGTCCCCATTCCCGCCGCCCGCAAGTCTGTGCGCTCCAAGGTGGTCCGGCCCAAACGGAAGCAGAGCTGAAGCCCGGCGATGATCCTCATTGATTCGTGCATGATTATCCCGCTCCTGCGCCGGGGCATTGACCCGGCGCGGGAGTTTTCCCTCCTGGCCGAGCAGGACGACATCTGCACCTGCGGCGTGGTGCGATGCGAAACCAGCCGCAGCATCCGCGTTCCCAAAATCAGGAGGGGATTCCAAGCCTACCTCGACTGCCTGCTCTACATTCCCACGCCCTACAAGATATGGGAACGCGCCGAGGAACTCCTCTACGAAGTCGGAATCCTGGGGCATACCATTCCCGTCACAGACGGCATCATCGCCGCGTGCGCACTGAGCGCAGGAGCCTCTGTCCTCACGCTGGACAGGCACTTCAGCTACATCCCCGGCGTCCGGGTGGTGCAGGAGTATCCGCGACCGGACATCACATAGAACGTCGGTCGTCAATTACGGACGACGGCTTCGTCCGTGTTCAGGATGAGATTACAAACGAGCGCCCATGCGGCAAGTTCGGGTTCGTTGAGGGCGGGATCGGGTTTGGATTCGCCGAATGTGACCGCCTTTTTCGCCTCTGCGGGGGCGGCCTGATATTTGGCCAGCTGCAGCCGGTAAAAGTCGCGGACAGCCGCGCCCTCCTCCGGCAGGGGCTTGCGTGAGAGCACGGTGCGGAAGGCGAGAATGATGCGGTCTTCCGGCGTGACGGCGGCTTTCATGAGTCGTTCGCCGAACGCCCGCGCAGCTTCGAAATGCTGCACGTCGTTCATCAACTGAAGCGCCTGCAGCGGCGTGTTATTGCGTTCGCGGCGGGTGCAGGACTGCTCGCGGTTGGGCGCATCGAAGTTCACCATGAACGGTGCGGGGGCCGTACGTTTGAAAAATACATACAGACTGCGGCGGTAGAGCGCCGCGCCGGTGTCCTGAGTGTAACTTCGCGTGTTCGAGCCCGCGAAGCCGACCGGCTCCCAGATATTCGGCGGCTGATAAACACGCACGCCTTTGCCGCCGGTTTCCGGATTCAGCAGGCCGCTGACAAACAGCGACTGATCGCGCAGTTGCTCCGCATCAAGGCGGAAGCGCGGGCCGCGGCTCAGCCAGGTATTTCCGGGATCGCGCTGCCAGTTGTCTGCCGGGGCAGCGCTTTGCTGACGGAAGGCGGCGCTCGTGAGCATGAGGCGCATGAGTTTCTTCACATCCCACTTGTTCTCCTGAAACCAGAATGACAACCAGTCGAGCAGTTCCGGATGACTCGGCAGGGTGCCCTGGGTTCCGAAATCATGGCTCGTTGTCACGAGACCTGCGCCAAACACCTGCTGCCAGAAACGGTTCACGGTGACGCGAGCCGTGAGCGGATTCTCCGGCGCCACGAGCCACTGCGCGAGATCAAGGCGGCTGGCCCGGGCGGCGGCTTTCTTGAGCGGCGGCAAAACCGCGGGGGTGCCCGGCTCCACCTTCTCACCAAGTTTGTCGTATTGACCCCGTACCATCACAAAACTCTCGCGCGGCTGCGGCAGATCCTTCCAGACGAAGGTGGACGGATAGGAATTCTCCAGCGTCTCGCGCTCTTTCTTCACTTCGCCGAGTTCCGCCATCATTTCGGCGAATGGCGCACGCGTTCCGGCACAAACATTCTGCACATAATAGTCACGCAGTTTCTGCAACTCCACCGGCTGCCGCGGTTTGTCAGGGCCTTCCTTGAGCCAGCCGTTCACGTCCCCGGGGGCACCCGGCGTGTCCTTGCCTTTCACATCCGCGCGCCATGCTGTGAATGACAGCGACGGATCACTCGCGGGATCCACACGGCCCTCGACGCCCATCTTGTCGAAATAAGCGGTACCCCCAAACACCGTGAAGGCATAACCCGCGATCTTCAGTCCTTTCGCCATGCCCATCTTGCCGGCATCCACCTCCAGCCGTGTCCATTTCCCTAACGGCGGCAGCATGCCGGCCTTGAAACGCTCCGTCGTGTTCTTCGCGCCAAACTCAATGATGTCCTCGCCCCACACTGCACGGTGTTTCCAGTCGCTGCTGTGAAACTGAATCATCACCTCCTCAGGTGGATCCGCGGGATCGAGATAGACATGGACAAAGAACTTCCCGTCCTGCGGCACCTCCAGCGGCTGAGCGCCGGCCTGGTAATAATCCTGCGCCATCTGCGGCCCGCCGCGCTTGAGCGCTTTCTTCCCGCTCGCCACAGGCGTGTCCACGAACGTCGTCGGGTGCCCGCTCGCGCCAACCTGCGCGCCAGGCGGGAACTCGTCCTCAAACCAAACCTGTTCCACTTTCGTCACCGGGGGTTTCAGATTCTGGTCCGCCGGATCGCTGTAGGCCACTGTCGCCGCTTTTTCCGTCATCCGCTTTTGAACAGCGGCCATCCGCTCGTCGAACGCCTTCATCTTCTCATCGTAGCCCGGCGGCTTTACTTTCAGCACCGGCTGAGTGAGCAGCGCATTGCCATCCATCGCGGGATCGGCACTCGAATGGAAGAAGGCGTAGAACGAATAAAACTCCTTCGCCGAGATGGGGTCGTACTTGTGATCATGACACACCGCACAGCCCGCTGTCAGGCCCAGCCACGTCTGCGCCGTGGTGCTGGCGCGCTCCACAGCGTAGCGGTAGATGAACTCCGCATCGATGCTCCCGCCTTCCCCGGTCGTGACATTGCAGCGATTGAAGCCGGTGGCGATGATCTGGTCCTGCACCGCGTTAGGCAGTAAATCGCCGGCGAGTTGTTCGATGGTGAACTGATCGAACGCGAGGTTGCGGTTGAAGGACCCGACCACCCAGTCGCGATAGGCCCACATCTGGCGCTCATTATCGAGGTGCATGCCGTGGGTGTCGGCGTAGCGTGCGACATCCAGCCAGTGGCGCGCCATTTCCTCACCGTAGTGCGGAGAGGCAAAGTAGCGGTCCACCATGCGCTCATAGGCCCCATCAGCATTATCGGCGAGGAACGCATCAACCTCTTCAACCTTCGGCGGCATCCCCGTGAGCGCAATGCTCACCCGGCGAATGAGCGTCCCGCGGTCTGCCTCCGGTGAAAGTGTCAGCCCATCCTGCTTCAGCCGCGCGGAGAGGAAGCGGTCGATCTCCCCTGCGCCGCCCTCCGGCACGAGCGGCTTCATTGGTGCCTCAAACGCCCAGTGCTTTTGATACGGTGCGCCCTGCTCGATCCACTTCCGGATGGTCTCCTTTTCGGCAATGCTGAGTTCCTTGTGTGATTCAGGTGGCGGCATCACATCGTCCGCGTCCGTCGTCATGATGCGCTGCCACATGAGACTCTCCTCGGGCTTGCCGGGCACGATGGCCGCCTTGCCTTCCTCATTTTTCGCCGTCGCCGCATCCGGCATGTCCAGCCGCAGCTTGGCCTCGCGCTTTTTCGGGTCCATCCCGTGGCAGGCGAAACACTTGTCGGAAAGGATGGGCCGGATGTCACGATTGAACGAAAGTCCCTCTGCGACAGCGGGCAGTGAGGTGAGGATGAAGGCTGAGAAGATGCGGAGCATGGGGCAGGACACTACGCCACGGAGTCCCCGTGGCTACCGTAGAAACGCAGCCAGCTTGCGTCTTTTAGCATCCCGGAAAACGCTGATTGATTCGCAGCCCGTCATTCCAATGTCGGGTGGAGCACGCTTCCCGCAGCACTCGACATTGGAATGTCGAGCTGCGTGAAATTTCGCGCGGCTGAGATCATCATTCGCAGATTCTCTGTTTCCTCCGCGTTCTCCTGTTCAACTGTCGTCTCCACATGACTCCGCCCCGCATCGGCTTTCTCGCCCCGGCCCCGCTCACCAACGGGTACACCGCCGCGGTGCGCTTTGCGGCGCATCTCACCGGCGATCCGCACGGCATGGACAAGCTAACGGCCCGGGAAATGAAATCGCACGCCGATATCGTGCAGGCGGCAGCCGCAGGAGAGATTGATTACGGCGTCATTGCCGTGGAGAACACGCTCGATGGCATCATCATCGAATCCATCCGCGAGCTGGAACGGCTCTTCGAAACCGAACGCGCGCGCCGTCCTTACATCTGCTGGGAGGAACTGCTGCCCATCCGCCACCTGCTTCTCAACCGCAGCGGCAGCCTCGCTGACGTGCGCCGCATTGCCAGTCATGCCAGTGCGCTGCGGCAGTGCTCGCGATTCCTTGCCGCCGTGCAGAAAGCACTTCCCGGCGTGGAAATCACGCAGGCGCTCAGCACCGGTCAGGGTGTGAAGGAGGCGCTCGCCGATGCCTCCGTCGCCGCCATGGCCTCACCGGAAGCGCTCGAACATCACGGCACCGAACTGCGCGAGGTTGACATCACCGGCACCGGCGTGGATTGGCCGGACGCTGGCTGCCTGACGGATTTTCGTCAGGGGTTCACCCGCTTCTGGGTGCTCGGCCCGCAGCCGATGCCCGCCATCCCGCCGCCGGAAAACCGCATCCGTGTCACTCAGCGCGACCAGCTCGCCCAGATCACCGGCACCGTGGATCATCACATTCAGAAAACCTGCTATCTTCTCAACCTTCCGGACACCGCCGGCGCCATGCACCGGGCACTGGGAGCCTTCGCCAGCCGCGGCATCAGCGTCGCTGTTCTCTATCCCTACCCGCGGCTGGAGCGTACCTTTGAATACCTCTTCTTCGCCGAAATCGAAAGCCACTGCGACGATCCGCTCGTCGCCGAAGCCGAGCGCGAGATCAACGACCGGCACACCGGCCGGCCCGTCCACGAGCGACCCTGCATTCTGCTCGGCTCGTATCCGAACACGCCCCTGCTCCACCGCCATCCCGCGCCGCGTGATGGATTCCGGAAGAAATTCTATCCGGCGGGAATGGAGTGGAAGGAGTAGGCTGTTCCAGTGCCTCAGCCGGGCCAGCCGCAGCGATTGCCGTCGTCGTTGACATCACCGCACCCGCAGCCAGGCATTCGGCATGAGCACCAAACCCGATCCCGCCACCCTGCCGTGCAGCCCGTTCGATGAAACCGCCGGTCTGAAATACTTCCCGCGGATGCTCGCCAAGATCCGGCTCCAGGCGCAGGGCCGGCTGTGGGAGGAACTCCGGAATAACCTCGGCAAAGGCGCCGACGGCTGGTGCCTCGGTTTTCTCCACATCAGCTAC
>JANNVM010000352.1:0-4202 GCA_031414455.1 Verrucomicrobiota bacterium | reverse complement strand
CGGGCAACCGCCCGGCAACCGGATGAATCGCATAACGCACCGTGACGCCCTTGGCCATCAACGCTTCCGTGATCTCGCGCACCGCATGCTGCGCCTGAGCGACGGCCATTCCATACCCCGGGACGATGATGACTCGCTTGGTCGAGGCGGTGATGTTGTTCATGGCCTCGAATGTGGGGCCGCAGGTGAATGCCGCATCGCCGGCGACACAGACGACATGCTCGTCTGTGCCCTTCAAGTCCCTCGCCGCCGCGAATCCGAGGGCTGCGCTCACTGCCGTGCCGGCATGACCGGCACCATAGCAGTCGTGCTCGTTTTCCGTGCGGAGCAGGAAGCCGTTGAGCCCTTTATACTGCCTCATGCTGTGGAGCCGGGCCCACCGGCCGGTGAGCATCTTGTGGACGTAGCCTTGATGGCTCACATCAAAGAGGAACTTGTCTTTCGGCGAATTGAAGACGCGGTGCATCGCGATGGTGAGTTCCACGACGCCGAGATTGGGCCCGAGGTGGCCGCCGGTTTCCGCGAGGGTAGCGATGAGATCACGCCGGATCTGCCATGCGAGTTGGGGCAACAGTTTGTCGCCGAGAGCCTTTACGTCCGCGGGACCGTGAATGGGCGGGAGCGGTTCGGCTTCAGAGTAATCGGATTTCGTCATTGGCTTGATCTGGAGAGGAAGTCTTGCGGGAAATTTTTGAGGGGGCGGTGGCTGGCGGTGCGGAGTCAGTTGCAGCGTCGAGTGGCTCCAGAACTGTCTCGCCAGCAGCGCTTCGAGTAATAAGTTCGATTCGCTGCTGCGCATTATTGAGCCGCTGCTGGCACACGCGCAGCAGTCCGGCGCCGCGCTCGTATTTTTCCACCAACTCCTCAAGCGGCAACTGACTCTCTTCCAGTACGTGGACGATCTCTTCGAGTTCGCTCATTGCTTGTTCGAAGTTCACCCCGGAGTCGGGGACGGCGGCGGATTTTGGTCGGGCCATAGAGAGGAAAGGCAGGTCGCCTCGCGGTGGAGGGAGCATCCCGTGAGGGGTCGGGTGCGCAAGCCGTAAGTTCCCTGGACGGTGGCCGAACCGCTGAAAAACCAGAAAGGATTCATCCCTGACACGCGATCTCTTCGCCGGGTGCGTCCCGTCATTTGGACTGTGATGCCTGTCGTTCAGCGATCACCTGAAACAAGCCGATGCAGCGGGCCGTTAACGGCAGCCGTTCATGAGAAAATATTTACTGCCCATCATTCCCGCCCTGGCTCTGGCTGCACGCGGTGACGACATTCCGACCGTCAACATGGCGACGCCGCCGGGCCAGATGAAATACGACCGGCCGGTCATCAAGGCGAAGCCGGGGTCTCAATTGAAACTGGTTTTCCAGAACAACGACGAGATGCCGCACAATATCGTCTTTTGTCAGCCAAAAGAGGGCGGCACTGACAAGGGTCTCGATGTAGCGATGGAAGCCTGGAAGCTGGCGGAGAAGGGCGAGGCCAAAGGCTGGATTCCCGATCACCCGCGCATTTGGGCGCATTCGGGAATGGTGGCGGCGCACCAAAAGGAGGAGTTCGTGCTCAAGGTGCCGCAGCAGCCGGGGACTTATCCTTATGTCTGCACTTTTCCGGGGCATGCGATGGCCATGAACGGGGAACTGCGCGTGCTCGCCGAGGGACCGGGGTTTTCCGATCTCACCTATAAACTTTTCATGGGTGACTGGTCGAACTTGCCGGACTTTACGAAACTGAAGCCTCACCGCGAGGGCCAGGTGTCTGACAAAAAGGTCGCCATCAATCTTGAGGGCATGAGCGAACACTTTGGCGTGCAGTGGGAGGGGAAGGTGGAGGCGGCGGAGAACGGTTTTTACGTCTTCGCCCTCGCTTCCGATGACGGATCGAAGCTTTACGTGGATAACCGTGAGGTTATTGGACACAATGGTATCCATTCTTCCAGTGAAGTGAAAATGGGCCGCGTGAGGCTGACGAAGGGCGCGCACACGGTGCGCGTGGATTATTTTGAACAAAGCGGCCAGGAGGAAATCTACGTGGGCTGGGCGGGGCCGAAATTCAGCGAGACCGCGCTGTCGAAGTGGATCCATCCGTCGCGGGCTGACGGCGGAGAAGTCCAGGCCGAGGAGCAGAGGAACCGCGGCATTCCGCTCTCGCCGGAAAATGGTGAGGCGGTGATGTACCGGAACTTCCTCAGCGGCGTGAGTCCGCGCGGCATTGCCGTTGGTTATCCGAATGGGGTGAACATCTGTTTTGATGCCGATCAAATGAGTCAGGCGCTGATGTGGCGCGGAGCGTTCATTGATGCCAAGCAGCACTGGAGCGACCGCGGCGGCGGCCAGACGCAGCCGCTGGGATTCGATGTCGTGCGGGTCGGCGGAGACGGCCAGGGTATGGCCGTGCTCACCGATGCCAATGCCCCGTGGCCGCCGCGCGTCGAGCGTGCGCCAGGCATTCAGTTCCTTGGCTACCGCCTCGATAAGAAGCGCTTTCCCACCTTCCGTTATAAGATGGGTGAAATGTCCGTGGAGGAACATTACGAGCCCGCGGGCGATTATAAGACAACCGATGAGAAAGTAACACGGGTCCTCAAATTCACCGGCACTCCGCCGGCCAATCTCTTCCTCCGTGCGGCCACCGGCGGCATGAAAAAAGACGGCGACGGATGGCTGAACGGCGGACGCTTCACGGTCCGTGTGACCGGCGGCGAGGCCATCCTGCGGAACGACAACGAACTCATTGTGAGGCCCGCATTCGCCAACGGCGCCGCCGAAGTCAGAATCGGCCTGGCCTACCTGAATCAATGAAACAACACCGGACCGCGGAGTTGCACTCCGCCCCGCCTATCGAGATTCAACCAAAGAAGCGGACTGCAAGTCCGCGCTCCATTTTCCCTATGACCCGACACCTCCTTCCCCTCCTGCTCGCCCTCCCGGCGTTCGCTGCTGAACAGCCAAAGGAATCTGATTACTACCCGATCCAGAACATTCCGAATCCGGACAATTATGTTCTGGAAGTCGGCGCGCTGGAATATGCGCCGGACGGCGCGATCTATGCCGCGACGCGACGCGGTGAAGTCTATCGGGTCACAGGCGCGATGGAAGCGGATCTTTCCAAGGCGAAAATTACCCCGTTTGCCAAAGGCCTGCACGAAACGCTCGGCGCGGCGTGGGTGGACGGCGCGCTCATTGTGCAGCAGCGCGGTGAACTCACCCGGCTCAAAGATGATGACGGCGACGGCCGCGCGGACACGTTCGATACCGTCAGCGATCAGTTCGGGCTCAGTGGCGACTATCATGAGTATGCCTTCAGCTCCCGTCCTGACAAAAACGGCGACATCTGGTCTGTCTTTTGCCTCACGGGTTCCTTCAGCAGTGAAGTCCTCTGGCGCGGGTGGGCAGTGAAGACCGATCGTTCCGGAAAAACCACACCCGTGTGCAGTGGCGTCCGCAGTCCCGGCGGCATCGGCTTCAATGCGGAGGGCGATGTCTTTTACACTGACAACCAGGGCCCCTGGAACGGCAGCAGCAGTTTGAAATGGCTCAAGCCGGGCTCTTTTCAGGGCCACGGCGAAACGCTGCGCTGGTATGACCGGGCACCCGGAATGCAAAAGCCGCTGCCGCCGCAGGATCAGTCGCGCACCGCGAAAGAGCAGGCGCGGAATCCCCTCTACGTCCCTCCCGCGGTCGTGCTCCCGCACGGTCGAGTCGGTCAGAGCCCGACAGCCATCGTGTGCGACACGACGGGCGGCACATTCGGTCCGTTCAGGAATCAGTTGTTCGTCGCCGATCAGTGTTACAGCAACATCACGCGCTGCTGCCTTGAGAAAGTGGACGGACTCTATCAGGGCGCGGCCATTCCGTTCGTTGAGGGATTTGGCAGCGGAATCATTGGCATGGTTCTCACGCCGGACGGTAAAATGTTCGCCGGCGGAAGCGACCGCGGCTGGGGTGCCCGCGGCGGCAAGCCGTTCAACTTCGACCGTCTCGTCTGGACCGGAAAGACTCCATTCGAGATTCTTGAGATGAAGGCACAGCCCGATGGGTTCCTCCTATCGTTCACACAGCCGGTGGACAAAGCCGCGGCGGAAAAGCCTGACAGCTATAAGATGGATGCCTGGACGTGGGCGTTCCGCGCCGAATACGGCGGACCGGAAGTGGATCACGTCGCGCCTGTCGTCAAAGTGGCGGAAGTTTCCGGCGACGGTCTCAGT
>JANNVM010000351.1:0-10336 GCA_031414455.1 Verrucomicrobiota bacterium | reverse complement strand
GCCCCGCACTCACGATACATCAACTGCAAATCACACATTTCCTGCCTCCTCTTGGGCTGAAAGCCGCATTCGACTTGCGACATGCGGCTCTGCCTTCCGGCGAGGATGGGAGGGGGAGGGAAAGCTGAATCGTTGCCCTGGCGCGGGCCAGCGGGCGAAGCCCGCCACACGGGGGCGACTATTCTGCTTCGGGAAACGAGAGGGCAAAGCCCTTGGCGTTCCCGCCTAACGGGAAACGGGGCCGGTCAGGCTCCCCTCAGCCGCAGCGCGGCATACAAACGGCACCCTCGCATGGCGCGATGCCGCCGGATGCCCTGCTGGCGAGCGCCGAGCGGACACAGGTGTTGCGCGAAAAGCGCAGCTCCGCCATGTCCGCGACAGCGTGAGACCAGCGGGCGTCCGGCAAGGAGAGAAGCGAGAGTGCCAGCGGGTCAGCCAGAGGACTCCGCACCCTCAAGGAGCGCAGCGGGAAAGAGTGCGACCTCAGAGATTCCCGCGCATTTGGAGGCACTTACCACCTTCGCGCTCCTGATCGTTACCGGAACGGCCAAGACCAAGGGCTTGGTTCGCGCAGCGAATAGAGCGGGTTGCCGTCAGGCAGCGCCCATTTTCTGGGCTTTCCAACGATTTACTTCATACAAGTTCGGATTCGATAACAGCATGTTTCGACCGACTTTAATTGCGCTCTCGGCTCACGCTGGCTAACGATCCATATCATAGTGCAATAAGGGGAATTCATGCCAACGCTGGACTGGATCGGTAAATCTGCCGTCGTCAATCATCACCGAGAAGTGCCGACGCGGCTGCTGCATTGCGATGGCGCGCTTTCGGCGGGGGATGCGGACGCGGGAAATCTGCTGGTCGAGGGCGACAATCTGGAGGCGTTGAAGGCGCTGCTTCCTTATTATGGCGGCCAGGTGAAGTGCATCTATATCGACCCGCCCTATAATACCGGAAACGAAGGTTGGGTTTACAATGACAATGTAAACAGCCCAGAAATCCGGGCATGGCTACACAAGACAGTCGGCAAGGAATCGGACGACCTGACGCGACACGATAAATGGCTTTGCATGATGTATCCCCGGCTCCGGCTGCTTCGAGAGTTTCTCACGCGAGACGGCGCGATTGCAATCTCTATCGACGAGAACGAAATCAGTTCCCTGCTTGTCTTGATGGATGAGATTTTTGGACGCCAGAATCGCGCCGGGACAATGGTTTGGCAAAAGGGCAAAAAGGGAGATGCAAAGCTTCTGCCGGTCATCCACGAGTACATTGTCATCTATGCCCGAGACAAACCGACTTTAACGGAACGAGGTGTGAAATGGCGACGACGGAAGGCCGGTGCCGATGAGGTGCTTGCGCAGTACGATGAATTGAAAGAGCAGATTGGCGACGACCATGAGGCAATCCGCTCTGCAATGATGGCGTGGTATCGAAGCTTGCCAAAGGACGATCCCCGAAAGGCACACAAGCACTACAACTGGTCTGACGAACGCGGCCTCTATTTCGCGGCGGACTTTGCTGGCCCCGACGATGGGCGAGAAACTCGACCTCGCTATGATATTTTGCATCCAAAGACTCAAAAGGCCTGCAAAATCCCTTCGACTGGTTGGCGCTGGGAAGAAGATAAAACAATTCGAGCGTTAGCGGAATCTCCGCCGCGCATTCACTTTGGTAAGACGCACGCCACCATACCCTGCCGGAGGAGCTATTTGTTCGAGATTGACACGGAGCCGCTCCAAAGCGTGTTCTATAAAGACGGTCGTGCCGCCACCTTGCAAGTCGAAGGTATCCTTGGCGCTGGCGCTTTCCAGTTTCCAAAGGATGTCGAAATCGTTTCAGAACTGATTGGAGTCTTATCCAATGACGGTGACGTGGTGCTCGACAGCTTTGCGGGGTCTGGCTCAACCGGACATGCCGTGTTGAGACTCAATCACCATTCCGCTCAAAAGCGGCGCTTCGTAACGATCGAACTCGATCCTGATACGGCTCAGGAAAAAACAGCTCGTCGCCTTTCGGCTGCGATCAACGGTTACACAGAGCAGGTGAAGCCGTTCAGGAAGATACTGCCACTTGAGGGCGGCTTCCGTTATTGCACCCTCGGCAAACCCTTGTTCGATGAATGGGGCACAATCAGCGAAGGGGTCAGCTACGCCGATCTCGCGGCGTTCGTGTTCTTTTCGGATACGGGCAGCCCAATTCCCGCAAAGGCGGCGGGCAAGACCTCGCTTCTTGGCACCTTCCAGAATCGCGCGGTGCATTTGCTGTGGTCAGCCGAAAGCGCTGGTGTTGCCAATGCGGGTGCTGGCAATGTGCTGACGGCGGAGGCGCTTGCGGCGCTGCCCAAGCCCTCTTCCGATTTTGACGGTGCGGCGATTGTCTATGGCGAAGGCTGCACCGTGACGGCGGAACGGCTGGCAGCGGCGGGCGTCACCTTCAAGCAAATCCCTTATCAGGTGATCGGCGCATGAGCGGGCCGCCCTTTGCTCCCAAGGATTATCAGCTCGATACGCTGACCGCGCTGACCGACTGGTTGGCGGCATCGAGCGCAAGCGGTGATCCTGATACCGAATTCTACAAGGCAACGCGGCGGGCCTATCAGCCGGTCGAAGGGCTTCCCGGCGTCCCCTATGCCTGTTTGCGGGTTCCCACCGGCGGCGGCAAAACCCTGATAGCGGCATACGCCGTAGCGCGCGCAGCGGATGCTTTCCTGAAAAGCGAAACACCGTGCTGCATCTGGCTGGTGCCATCCTCTGCCATTCTTGAACAGACGATCCGCGCACTCAAGAATGTGAACCATCCCTATGCCCGCGCTTTGGCCGAACGCTTTGGCCCCAACGTGCGCGCGATGACGATTGATGAAGCGCTTTATGCCGGTCGCCCCGATTATGACGGCGGGGCAACGATCATCGTCGCCACCATCCAGTCCTTCCGGCAGGAAGAGACCGACCGGCTGAATGTCTATAAAGACAATGGCGCGCTGATGGATCATTTCAGCGGGCTTGATCCGGCGGTTCGCGCCAAGCTGGAGGCGGGGCCATCGGGTGCGCCGCTGCATTCGCTCGCCAATGCGCTCAAGCTGCGTCGGCCAATGGTGATCGTCGATGAGGCGCATAATAACCGCACGGCGCTGTCCTTCGTCACGCTGGCGCGGCTCGATCCCTCGCTGATTATCGAGTTGACCGCGACGCCTGCCGCCGATTCCAATATCCTCCACCATGTCTCTGCCGCGGAACTCAAGGACGCGCAGATGATCAAGTTGCCGATCATCCTGCGCGGTGATCCTGACTGGAAGGAAGTGATCCGGCTATCAAAGGCCGAACTCGAAGAACTGGCCGAAGCGGCACGCGCCGAGGAATTGGTGACCGGCGAGCAATTGCGCCCGGTGATGCTGATTCAAGCACAAGCCGCGCGTGGCGTCGCGCCGGTAACGCCCGATGTCGTCAAGCGCGCACTCATCGAAGATTTTGCGGTTCCCGAGGCCGAAATCAAGATCGCTACCGGCACAACATGGGAACTGGACGGGATTGACCTCGCCGCGCGCGATGAACCGACGCGCTTCATCATCACGGTTCAGGCGCTGCGTGAAGGCTGGGATTGCCCCAACGCCTATGTGCTGTGTTCGCTCGCCGAACAGCGCGCCTCTACGGCTGTGGAACAAATGCTCGGGCGGATCATGCGCTTGCCCAAGGCCAAGCGCAAAGTCGATGAACGGCTCAACCGCGCTTATGCCTTTGCCGCGACGACCAGCTTTGCCGATGCCGCGCGAGCGCTGACCGAAGGGCTGGTCGCCAACGGTTTCGACCGGATTGAGGCAAAGGCGCTGATCCGGCCTCCGGCGGAACTGGCGGGGTTTTATGATCCGCCCCGAATTACGTCGGACGCGGTGGACGGGGATTTCGATCTAACACCGATAGCCAAGCAGGTCGCCGCCGTCACGGCGGGACGGGTGACGCTTGATCCGACGACGCGACGGTTCAGCGCGTCCACGTTGACCAAAGTTGATGCGGGCAAGTTGCAACTGACGGTGCCTGCGATCCTGTCGGACAATCTCAATGCGTTCCTCGACAAATTCGATGCTGCGCCCGAAGCGGCTTCTGTTGCGAAGGCAGAACGGTTTTCGGTGCCATTGCTGGCGGTGCGGCGCGGCGAACAGCTTGAGATATTCGATCAGACCCATTTCCTCGATACGCCCTGGGCTTTGGAAAGCTGCGACGCAGCGGCAATGGTTGACCGCTTTTCGGAGCCTGTCGGCGATGACCGCGAGGCGGTGATTGACGTTGGCGCGGCGGGCAAGATGGGATTCGGCTTTGTCGAACGGCTCCATGCCGAACTGGCGCTGGCGGTCGATGAACGCGATTGGCCCTATCCCAAGCTGGTGCGCTGGCTCGATCAGCGCCTGTCGGCGGTGAAGGGGCAGGATGTGACGCAAGGTTCGGCGCAATCCTTCATCAAGGTGGGGCTGAATGCGTTGATGGAAAAGGGCGGCTACGGCCTCGCCGATTTGCGGCGGCACCGCTTCCGGCTGGTCGATCCCTTCGCGCGGCTCATCACCGAATACCGGGAAGCGCGCGCCACCGATGCGTTTGAAACGACGCTGTTTGGCGATCTTGTGAAGTTTGAGGCGTCACCCGACTTGAGCGTGGTGTTCGATCCCGACACCTATCATCCCATTGACCCCGCCGATCCGCGCGCTGCCTTTCCAAAGCATATCCGGCCCGACATGATCGGCAAGATGAACGACGAAGAGGAAAAATGCGCGCTCGCGATTGAGATGCATCCCAAGGTTGAACGCTGGGTGCGTAACATCGAGCGCCTGCCAACCTCGTTCCGCCTGCGCGTTTCAAACCAATGGTTCTACCCCGATTTCGTCGCGCAACTGAACGACGGCGGCATCGTCGTGATCGAATACAAAGGCAAAGGCACCGAGGGGCCGGCCGACCGAACCGAGGAAAAGGAAGCCGTCGGAAGAAAATGGGCGACGGTCAGCGGCAACCGGTTCGTGATGGCGAAAGACCGGGACTATGGCGCGGTAGCACGGGCGATTGGGGCTTAGAGGGCAAGGATAGGCAGCTTCTGCTGCTCTAACAAAACGACGGTTACGTCAAACTTGCTATTCGATCATTGAGATATTGCTTGTATCCTTGAAGTAGAGCAAGATCCGCAGCGTCAGCTCCCGCCAAGAGTTTATCACACTCTGCCCGTGCTTTCGTCAGTGTGTTCCACTTTACTTCGGTATCGTCAGGAACGATCAGCCTTGAAGCAACATGGGTGTCCATTTCCTGCCTGTGGTCATCGGACAGGCAGCTTGGGTCTTGCGCGAATATCAGCCGCTTCGCTATGAATCCAAACTTAGGATCAAGAAACTGTTCCACCAGTGCATGGCGCTCTTGCCATGGCGTCTCGTGAAACCGGGCCATCAATTGCTCATCCGCTGGCATCGGAAACTCGCCACCGTAGATTTGCTGCTCCACATGGGGTGATGGATCGTATTCTGTTTTCGTTGCTTCGTAGGCTGCCATGAGTCGCGCGATCAGGGCCTCATCGCTTTGAAGGTCGCCCGCCCGGCTAGTAACATCATCGTGCGTAAGGCTTCCAAGAAAATCCACTGGCACATCGTCGAGCGCCGTCATTGTCGGAGCGGCGTTGACTTTGATTTTTCGGAGCGGCTTTGGCGACCTGACAATGAGATTCTGCAACTGTGCATCAGTCAGATTACGGAATGAATCAAGATCATGCGACAGGTCGAAACACACCGAAACATTGGGCTGTCCAACTTCCTGCCCGATGCGCAGCACCGGCATATGTTTGGGCCTATTGAAATAGAACTCGGTCAGAAGGAACGGATCGCCCTCGTCTAAAAACTCAGTCGCAGCAGCCTTTTGAGTGAAACGTAGAAAGCGACTCCATTGATCACTGGCACCATCACGAACGAGACGGCACAGATGGATCGTTGCCTCAACGTCGGATAAGGCATCGTGGGCGTTTTCATGGGCAAAGCCATTGGCTGGGGCAAGCTGGTCGAGTTTGAAAACCGCCGTTCCTTTGCCGCCTATCGGCACTGACAAGCATTCTGGCTCAAACTCGGAAACCGATTGGACAAGCGCCAAGACATCACCGCGACAATTGCCATCGCTGTTGGTCAAATATGGCTTGTGCAATGTCTGATAGAGAGCTTGGCGCAGCAACTCCTCGTCAAACCGCAGGCTGTTATACCCGAGGAAAATGGCTGGAGACCATTCGGATAATTTGCTGCGGATCGCCCGCACCATTTCATAGTGAGACGGTGTTTCAGGGTCATGCAGACGGTCGATGGTCATTTTGGTGACGCGTAGCGCGCCGGGTGCAGGAACGACATAGGGCAGAAGCCGAGAACGGATTTCAAACCGATCTACAATGTTGAGATCAGCGTCCGTCTTGATCGCTGCAAATTGAAGAATTTGGTCAAAGGACGTGTTGATGCCCGTTGTTTCCGTATCGTAGAATACAAAACTCATATGGCCCCCGTCCAAAATGGTGCCGGTTGTCTTGGTGGCATAGAATACAAACCCCACACCATGCTCCACAGAAAACTATGCGAATGCGGAGAGCCTGTTTTGCATTGCAGCCACGCTCACACGAAAACGCTTTGCTAGCGCCTTCATACCAGCCTCATCGTCAATATCCATACTTGCAATATCAACGATTTGGTCAATGAACTGCTTCGGCATCAGAAGTTCTGAAGCGAAGGCATTAGCCTCGACTTCAATTAGATTAGTGCCTTGAGCGGCCTCTTCATCTCGTTTGAGCATAGCAAAGCCCTTGTCGATATGCACTGTGCCATCAATCAGCGCGTGATGCAGAACGTGATGGCCCAACTCGTGAGCGATGGTGAAGCGTTGCCGATTGGGATGATGGAGGGCGTTAACGCCAATGACGGAAAGGCCATCTTTGATAAGTGCCATGCCTGAAAGTTCTTGGTCAAAGGGAGAAAATTGCACTGCTATGTTACGAGCCTTGGCTATTTTTTCGACCGGCACCGGCAGCGACACAATCCCATGCTCGGCTAGAATGGCGACGGCTTGCGCTCTCGCTATCTCTACTCGGCTTGTCATCAGGAACTCTTTGGCGTGGGAGTGAGGTTGGCGTTTGCGAATGCTGCCATCAGCGCATCGCTGACCTGGGCCTTTTGCTTGTCCGAAATGTCGTCACGCGAAATATCCAAATCAATTCCTGTGTCAGCCCGCAGCAAGGCATTGGGAATCAGTGACATGATCGAAGGCAACTTGAGCGCCTGAGCCAACAGATACACATGATGCAAAAGCACCTTCTGGCGACCACATTCGATGTTCGCCACGGACGCACGCGAAAGGCCCACATTAGCGGCAATATCGGTCTGAGTCAGGCCGAGCTTTTTGCGGCGCGTAGCCACCGCCTCACCGAGTGCGATATAGATTGACCACTCATTCATAGCTGTCACGCTTTAGCTGCGATCATCGCAATGTCAATCTCACAAACATATGTTTGTGATAAGCACATGCCATTGTTTATATTGACTCCGAAATCGAATCGCCTCATATGCTGATTCGTGGTCAGGCCATCCCGCCCGAGTCCAAGCAGAAAGGAACTGCCATGCAGCTCGAAGGTGCTGTCATTAAAGAACAAGGTCAGACCTTCGCGGTCGTGGTGGTCAAGCGTCATGTCACTAACAATCGGAACGAGGCGGCGGAAGCGTCGCTGAGTTTTAGCCGGTGTTTTCCCGGAATGCCGATTGTCTTGATGTCTCAGGATTCACGCGGTCTCCCGACATATTTTGGTCGCCGCGACATCGCCAACTTTCTTTCAAGGGTGCCGACCAGCGCCATCCCGTGGAAGCGCTACACATTCAACTGATGTCACAGGAGCATTTATGGCAAAGAATACCGGAAACAACTTTCGTCGTGGCGCTGTTACGGGCCGCACCCAATTTGAGCGGCCCGATGGCAACTACCAGAAGCGCAACGAGCGCACTGGTGAGTTTATGAGCGTCAAGAATGATGGATCGCCCTTCAAGGGTGTTGCCAAAGAACCCGATGGCCGTGACGGCCCCAATTCATGAGCTGATTTCACCCAGCATCAATTCAACCAACCAAAGTAAAGGATCGCGGCATGGCCGAGAACGATATGATGGCCTCCGCAGGGGGCGACAAGCAAGACAACGACAAGACCGTGACGATCATCGTTGAAGCTACGCCACATCAATGGCCGAAAGGAGAGGATATCAGTTATGCGCAGGTGGTCACTCTCGAGTTTCCCGATTTTCCACAGCATCCGGAGCGGACCTATTCGGTCACCTACCGCAAAGGCGAAGGGAAAAAGCATGAGGGCGTCTTATCGCCGGGCGCATCGGTCAAAGTGAAGGACGGGATGGAATTCAATGTTACAGACACTGGTCAGTCATAACGATGACATTCGCCGCCTGATTGAGCGGGGGTATGCCGCATCCTTCGACAGCAATTACCTTGTTGTGCGGGATATCCCCTACCTAGGTGCCGAGCGCGAACTGAAATGGGGCGCGATCGCGACACAGTTAGTCTTCATCGACCAAGTTCGAGTGATCCAGCAAAATCATCAGGTGTCGTTTGCGGGGTCAGCGCCCTATGGGCTGAACGGTTCTCCAATCCCCAACCTCGGGGACACACCTCATACTGTCCCACTGAGCGAAGGTGAGCCTCGTGTGGTCGTTGAGCGACAGTTTTCGAACAAGCCTGACAATGGCTATGTTGATTTCTTGGATAAAATCGAGCGCTATGTGGCAATCGTTTCCGGTCCAGCTATGGAGATTCATGGCGTTACGCCCCTGACATTCAAGACTTACGAAACTCCCCCCGAACACTCCGTCTTCAAAATCAGAGATACGTTGACCACCCGGGCAGAGATTAGTGATCTGGCGAAGGTGTTTGACGACGAGGTCGTCATGATCATTGGCCTAGGCGGAACGGGTGGCTATGTGCTTGACTTCATTGCCAAAGCACCCGTCCGCGAAATTCGCGCCTATGACGCCGATGGCTACCATGTCCACAACGCCTTTCGCTCTCCAGGTCGTTTGCTCGAAGCGGAGTTGGGCAAGTCAAAGGCCGAAGTCTATGCGGATCGCTATGCCAATTTCCGTACCGGTCTTACCATAGAATCAAAGTTTATTGACGGATCATGCGCCGACGATCTGAATGGCGTGACGTTTGCCTTCGTTTGCGTCGATAAAGGCACTGCGAGGGCTGCGATCATAGACATCCTGATCGAGCGAGGAATTGCCTTTGTAGACGTGGGAATGGGTCTCAATCGAAAAGCCGATGCTATCAAGGGTAGTCTGCGGACGACATATTTTGCATCTGAAAAGGGGACGCAGGTTAGGGCCGAGCAGGTCGTCCCGACCCACGACAATCTAGACGATATATATAAGGCCAACATTCAAATTGCAGAACTGAACGCGCTGAACGCCTGCTTAGCGGTAATCCTGTATAAGAAAAAGCTTGGGTTTTATGTGGACGAAGAGCCGCTCTACAATATGCTATTTGAGCTGGGTGACTTGCGGATCATGAGACAAAGCCATGAAGATTGAAATGCGCCACGTGGAATTTATGCCGAAGATACTGGAACCGAACCTTCTCTACGTTTCGGAAAAATACAGCACGGCAGCACATCTCTGCGCTTGCGGGTGCGGTGCAAAGATTCGGACTCCGCTCGGGCCAACAGAGTGGTCAGTAAGCCAAGGCGCACGCGGTCCCACTCTTTGGCCGTCGGTCGGCAGTTGGCAGCAGCCGTGCCGTTCGCACTACGTCATTACGAACGGTGAAGTCACTTGGGCATCGCAGTGGAGCGCGGCTCAGGTGCAGGCCGGAAGACAACGCGAACATTTAAGCCGTGAGAGCTATTTTGAAGCAAAGGCCAATCAACGCCAGCGATTCTCGCTTTGGGGGTGGCTCAAGAGCCTTATTCGTCTCTAGGTTCTTGGAAGAAGCTCGTTCTTCGGGGGTTCTGGTGGCCAGCGTCCTTTCCGCTTTTGGTTCGCCAGCGGCGAAGCGGAAGCGAACGCGGCAAGACGCAGGATTGGTGGTGAACCGAGGCTCGTCTCCCCTTTTTCCCAACCCTGCTTGGCCTGTGTCCCGATCAAGCGCGCCAGCGGCGCATCGGGATACTGGCAGAATGGCTTGCATGGCAGGTCGCATTGAAGCTCGATGCGCCATAGTTCCGCCAAGAAAGCTGCACCGATCTACTCGACCAAGAATGCCAGCGGCATGTCGGCGATCCGGTGAAAGGTGATTTACCTCCGCGTTGTTTGCCCTCGGCGAACGGGCTTCACAGCGAGCCGCGCCTTTGC
>JANNVM010000350.1:0-14037 GCA_031414455.1 Verrucomicrobiota bacterium | reverse complement strand
GTGAAGCGCGAGCAGTTGCTCAAACGGGTGCGGCATTTCACCGACGGCGTGGTGCTGGGCAGTCGCGAATTCATCAACGGTTGGTTCGAGCAGAACCGTAACTGGTTTGGCGGGAAGAGTCAGGAAACGCGAAAGTCAGGCGCACGGAAGATCGGCAAAGACTGGCAGCAACTCTACAACCTCCGCCAGTTGCGGAGGTGAGGGTTATGGCATTGCTGGCCGGCAACTCTTTTATTTGCACGACATCGGGGCCGCTCGGGAAGCATTGGGCGTTCGATTCGCAGCAGAGCGCCGCCCCGCTCCGCGCAGGGCGCTTCCCGAAGGCGTGATCAACTTATTAGAATGGCGACTCCCATGAGGGCCGGTCACACGTGGAGGGGGCGGCGCTGACATCCGGGACGGAGTGGGCAAGGGAGCGGCCCTACCGCCCCAGCACGGGTTCCAGCCAGGCGCTGTGGGCGGAGCCGATGCCGCGGGTGCCTTTGATGTGGAGTTGGAGGGTGGTGATGCCGGTGACATCCACGGAGAAGGATTTTACTGTGGCGGGGGCGATGGTTTTGGAATTCCATACTTCCTTGCCGTCGGCGAGGATGGTGGCTTGCACGGGGCCGCTGCCGGATTGGAGCAGGGCGCACTCTCCGGTGAGCGTCTTCCATTTGCCGTCGAGGCCGTAGGTGAATTCGGAGTTTGCATGAGCCCAAAGACCATGTGCCGCGGGGCCGTTGGGGCCGGTGAGCGGGTCGCCTTTGTCATCGCGGTCAAAGTGAACGCCGCCGAAGCCGGTGGTGGCTTTGGCAGGCGTGGCATCGGAGAGCGGGAGCGACTTCACGGCCGGGTCGGCGGCGGCGGGGGAGGGCTTGGCTTTCGCGGTGTCAGGCTGGGCGAGGCGGCGGAGGGCTTCGCGGGATACAGGAGAAAGGCGGGCGCTGATTTCCTGCCTGAGGGTGCCGGCGCGGGCGGCGGCGGCGTGCGCTTTTACTTCCAGCGTCGCCAGGGCGGGCGCGACATCGTAGCGCCCGGCGTCGTCAATGCGGCAACTCAGCGAAAAGGCCTGACTGCTCCACACCGAGGCCGTGGCCGCGCCATTCACACAGACGGCGACGAAGCTGAGCACGGCGGGTTTCGTGCGCGTCTGAGCCAGCGGCAGCAGGAGCGAGAATTTCCCGTCTGGCTGCGGCACGGCGGCGGCGATGGCGGAGTCGTAGTCGCCGCCGCCATCGGGGTCGCCATAGGCGAGCACGGCGTGGCAGGGGAGGTTGGTTTTCACCGTGGCCGCGACTTTCAGGCCGTTGGGCGTGGACTCCAGGTTCCAATCGCTGAAGGTGGCCGTCGCGGCGGTGGCGATCTGTTTCACCGAGCCGGAGAACTGCGGATGCGCGACGATCTTGAGCGCGTGCGGCAGAGTGAGGAACGAGCCTTTGCTTTCGCCGCGGAGTTCCTCGCCGCAGGTGCGGTTGCCGCTGCCCATGAGCGCAGTGCCGCGGGCCGCACGGGCGGCTTCGCTTTCGCGACAATGCGGCAGACCGAGCGCGTGACCGAGTTCGTGACAGACACCGCCGACGAAGATGCTGTTGTAGCGTCCGAGAGTGATGAAGCCATACTGTCCATCCTGGAGTCGCTGGTCTTTCACGCCGAGGAGGTCACTGTCGAGCAGCGGAGAATCCACCTGCCATGCGGTGCCGTGCGTGCTGTCGCCGGAGGCGTAGTAGGGGCTGTGGTGACTCATGATACGCTTGTCGGGATCCCATTCTGCGAGGTTGCAAAAGATGACGATCGTCTCGCGCTCGCCGTCCACGCCGGACTCGCGCAGCGCGCGCAGGCAGTCGCGCCGAATCGCCTGACCGTCCGACTGGTCCTGCTCGCTGCAGTCGGCGGATTTGAGCGTGCCTTTCACCACTGGCAGCTTGAGTTGGCCGTCGTCAGTGAGGTCGAGTTGAATGGTGCGCCCGGGAAATCCCCACGCCGCCATTTGCGAGCGGTAGAACTCCTGAATGTGCTTCATCACGCGCGTGAGCCGTGCGCGATACTCCGGCTGCGGCTCGCGGTCGGCCGGCGTCCAGTAGAGCACCTGCATCCGCCGCGCGGACTTTTGCGGTGCGTCGGATTCCCAACGCTCCAGCATCTCCCGCGCCCGCACGAGGTCCGCTTTTTCCGGTTCACCGGGCAGCAGGGGAATGAGGGCACCATCGCCGGGAGGAGCCGCCACCAGCCAGCCGATACCGGCAAACACGACTGCAGCGAAGAGTGAGGAGAATCGCATAATCCGCGAGTCATTCCGCATTCACCCGGTAAAAACAACGCCGGCTCTGCATATTTATCACGCCAATCCTTGCGCTCACAGCCGCGTCACGAGCAGCCGCACGAGCAGTCGCGTGGCGGGCGGTGGCGGAGTGAGGCGCCAGATTTCGGCGATGGTGTTGCCGGACTGGACGGCACTGAGGCGGACGGTTCCGGCGTTGGTCCAGGAGCCGGGTGCAAGGGTGGTGCTAATTTCCACGGCGCAGGCGGCATCCTCGGCGGTGGCCGAGCGGGTGAAAGTAAACAGATGCGTGCCAGGCATCGCGGGGTCGGGGGTGAGGGTGTAGCCAGCGAGACCGGAGGCGGGGTCGGTGTCGCTGGTGCCGAGGGCGTATTCGACGAGGGCGGTAAGCGGATCGGCGTCGGCATTGGCGGTGGGATCTCCCGTGAAGGGGATGCCGTCGGTGCCGCCCGGTGTGCCGGCGGCGGCGAGGCTGGCGCGCCAGTGAGTGCTGTCGTCGTGCCATGCATCGGTGGCGGCAGTGCGGGGATTTATCAGCACCAGCGACGGGCCGGTGCCGTCCGCGGCGGCAGGCCAGGGGGCGGAATCGGAGTAAGCGAAGTCGCGGATCACCGTCGTGCCGTCCCCGGCGATGAGGGTGATACGCTCGCCGCCATTACTCAGCGCGCTGGCGTTCTCGAATTGTGCCGCGGTGATAACATACCGCGCGCCGGGGGCGAGCACGGTATTCGCTGGCACGGTGAATTCGATGCCGCGGGAGAAGGCCGCGCGGCTCAAGTCCACATAGGTCGCGGCGATGTTCATCAACTCCAGAAACTCCGTGCCGCCGACCGCCGGATGGTAATGAATTTCAGACACCACGATGTCTGCCGCGCTCGCCGGCACGATGGGGATGCTGCTGAGTGTCGCCTCATTCAGCGCGGACCACGTCGTCAGGTTCTTCGCTCTCATACGGATGAGTTTCACCCCATTCACTGCGAGCGCGACGGGCGAAGGCGCGGTGACGGCGTTGGGATTGATGCCGCCGCCGGGCAGGCGTGGATCGCTGCCATCGATCGTCGCATAGATCGTGGTAGCGGCGGGTCCGGTGATGACGGGCACGTAGCCCGGCGCGACGCTGCCGCCGTGCTGGCTGAATTCCGGCGCTGCGAGCGGATACCAGCCTTGCGTGACGAGTTGCGCATTCAGGATGCCGGCGCGCGCGGGGAAGAACTGCGTTTTCACGCGATTCAACTCCGTCTGCCATTCGCCGTCGCGGTCCCACGGCAGCGCGGTCGCGGTGCCGGGCTGCCAGCGCGCGGTTTCGGCGACGATGGCTTTTTGAATCTGCGCCGAGCGGAAATCGAGCATGGCCGCCGCCCGGGCGGACGTGAGCACGCCGTCGTGGAAGCAGTGCTTATAATAGCGGTCGCGGAAGAGAATGCGGAACTCCTCGTGAGCCATCAGCGTGTTGAACAGCCCGTCAGGCACCGCGCGCCCGACGACGTTCGAGTTCTGGTGCATCCAGATGATGTCGTTGTCATAGCTGAAGAACTTCCAGCCGCCGGCATCGGGGATGTTGGGGCCGCCGGCCATCCAGTTCTGGTTAGGATTCCAGTCCCAGTTGTTGCCGGCCCAGAAGTTGAGCACCTGGTAATCGGCGAGCTGCGCCATGTCCACGCGGCGTGCGCATTCGGCGTAGTTCGATGCGGCGAGCGATTTGATATTGCTCCAAACCGCGCTCCAGCCAGGCGTGCCATTCTCGCCGGCGTTCGCGCCGTTGGTGAAGTCATACGTCACGCCCGCCTGGTTGCCCATGTAGCTGGCGAGGAAGTCGTCGTTCGGATATTCACGAATGTGGTAAAGCCCGTGATAGGCGCCGTTCACAAAACAATGCGCGTAGCGCCCGTGCGGCGCGATGTGGCCCATCGCGAGATGGATGTCGTCCATGAGGATGTTTCGCAGATAGAGCGCGTCGGCGTGCGTGCCGGGGGTCGGAGGACTCGCCGTATCGGCGAGCCAGAAGAACGAATCGTGCGAGCAACTGCGCAGCGAGAGCCGGTCGAAGCTGGAGACGGCGCCGTGAACATCATACGGATGCCCGCGGAAGAGCGGGTAGTTCAGTTTCGGCTCGCCGTATTCGCTGCGGAAGTAGAGCCGGAAGTTGTTTTTCGGCGAACCGATGGAATGTCCGCCGACGGCCTGGATGCCGCAGTTCACATGGAAGCCGTCCTCTACTGCCGCGCCGCCGGGATGGATGAGTTCGATGGCGGTTTCGCTCTCGTTCGCGGTCGGCAGGCCGGAGGGATTGGTGATGGAAATGGCGGGCAAATCCAGCAGCGCATCGTCCAGCAGGGCCGCGTAGGTGGCATTCGCTTTGATGGCATTCGTCTGCGTGGCATTGTTGGTGTTCGTCTGGCTGATGATGCCATCGGTGACGCCGTTCACGAACAAATAGCTGTGGGTCACCTGTCGGGTCGCCGCTGCCTGAGCGTGGAGCGCGACTGCGCGGATGCGCCGGGTGCCGCGGGTGGTTGCGGCGGTGTCGGGGGAAACGGTGACCGGTCCGGTATAGGTGAGACCGTTGGTGGCGGAGGGCTTGGTGCCGTCCTTGGTGTATCGAATGGTCGAGCCCGGCACGTCCGCCGTCAGTGTGAGCGATTGCGCGGTGGAGTAAAAGCCGCGCGGCACGCTGAAGGTTACTTTGTTAATGCCATAGACAAATGCCGGGCCGTTCGCGGCATTCGGAGTCGGCAACAGATAGCCGCGACCGCCGGTGCTGCCGTAGCCGAAGCTGAGGTCCGGCGCCTGATCGCGTGCGGCATAACTGTCCGCCAACGTACCGTCCGGCTTTATCAGAAGCAAAGGCTCGCCGGCTGAGTCGAGGCTGAAATTCGTGTGCAGATTCCCGGCGAGCGGTGAGCGGTTCTTGCCGGAAGCGAACACGACGAGATAGCCGCCCGCGGGAATGCTGACCGCAGGAAACGTCCACAGCGCGAGGTCCGCAGCATCGTCGGTGAGCCGCCAGCCGGCCAGCGACACGGGTGCGGCGAGCGGGTTGTGCAGTTCGATCCAGTCCGGCTGCGCGCCGTCTTCATCCGCGAGGCCGGTATCGTTGGCGGCCATGAATTCATTGATCCGCACGCTCAGTTCGACGACCGGCAGCGTGAAAGTCCCCTCCGCGTTCAAGCCCGCGCGGTCCATAGCGCGCACGCGAAAACTCAGCGGCGGCGATCCCGGGGCGACATTCTGCGCGAGGCGAAGCTCATCGTTCGTTATCGTGAACGCCGCATTCCCCTCATCGCCTGCGCCACTGACGAGTGTGTAGGTGAATCCGTCCGCCGTATTCGCATCCACCGTGCTCAATCTGCCGATCGCCGCGCCCGCGGCACTGCCCGCGGGAATCACTTCCGCCGAGCAGCCCACGGACGAAGGTGCCAGCGGCGCGACGACGGTCAGCGTGAAGTCTTTCTCCAGCGCCAGCGCCGCCTGATCCGTCGAGCGCACCCTCACCGTGTAGTTCGTGCCCACTGCGCCCGCGGGGCCGCTGAAGGTCAGGCTGTTTCCTGCGATGCCGAACTGAGCGCCGGGATTCGTGACGATGGCATAGGAATGCGAGTCTCCAGGATTCGGGTCCGTGGAAGTGAGCGCGCCCGCGGAGACCCCACTGGTGCCGGGAAACAAATCGAGTGCGGCAAGCTGGATATCCGCCGGTGCCAGCGGCCCGGTGGCGACGGCGGTGAACGTGACATTGAACTGATACTGCCGGGTCAGTGTCGTGTAGGTCTGCGCGCCCGCGATGGGCATGGCCCCCACTGTCACGGTGCCGGCGTTGGTGGCTGCGGTGCCGCCGGTGAGCCAGATTTGATCGCCACCGTCCACGAACGGCACCACGCTGCCCGCGTTGCCGGTGCCGTTGGGCGCGGCGTCCGTGTAACCGGCAGCCAGCTTTTCACCAGGATTGAGCGTGAAGGTTGTGGCCGCGGAGGAAAAGCCGAACGCCTTCACGCCGGTCGTCGTGTAGTCCGTCGCTGCCACCCGAGTCGCCCCGATGGCCAGCACGGTGAAGTTGTTGTCGCCGTTCACCTTCACCACGAACGGGGTCAGCCGTCCCCGGACTGCGCCGGTGTAAACATTGAACTGATCCAGCGTCACCGTCTGGGAGCCGCCGCTGGTGTTCGTGTAAGTATCGGACTCGTTCACCACCATGAGGGCACTCCAACCGTCCAGTCCCCCGGTGGCTGCGACGCTGTTGCCGATGGTGAGCGCCCGCACCGGCGCGGGATTGAGCAGTGTGGCCAGGGCGGCGGCGATAAGGGAGCACGGCAGCCTGCGGGTTTTGGAAAAGGACATAATTCACACTATGCCGGGACCGGCGCGGTCCCGGCAAGGACCAAAAGTTGCCATCCATGGCGTTGAAGGATGACAAGTCTGAGGGTTTGCGTCGCCGTGGCGATGATGCCACACTCAAGGGGTTCCCCAGAAAAGAATCCCGAAAAACCCGCCATGAAAGTCCTTGTCGTCGAAGATAACGAACCCCTCCGCAAAGCCATTACCCAGCGCCTGCGCGAGAGCGGCTTCGCCGTGGACGAAACCGGTGACGGTCCCGAGGGGCTGTGGATGGCCACGGAGAACCAATACACCGTCGCCATTCTCGACCTCATGCTGCCAGGGCTCGACGGTCTCGATCTCCTCAAAAAGATGCGGAAGAACAATGAGGAGACGAGTGTGCTCATCATCACCGCCCGCGACCAGGTGGGCGACCGGGTCAGCGGCCTTGATGCCGGGGCCGATGACTACCTTGTGAAGCCGTTCGCGCTTGAGGAACTCCTCGCCAGGGTTCGTGCCCTCACCCGCCGCAAGCACTTCGTGAAGAACCCCGTGCTGAAAGTCGGCGACCTTGAGATAGACACCCGCCGCCGTTCCATCAGCCGCGGCGGCAAGGAAATTGATCTCACGGCGCGCGAATACTCATTGCTCGAACTTCTCGCCCTGCGCACCGGTGAGGTCGTCAGCCGCGCGGAAATCTGGGAGCAGCTTTACGATTTCAATCAGGATCCGGAGAGCAATGTCGTGGACGTCTTCATCGCTTACCTCCGCCGCAAGATCGAGACGGACGACAAACCGAAGCTCATTCACACCCGCCGCGGCATGGGCTACATCCTTGAAGAGCGGGCGGGAGCCTGACTCCTCTCCGGTTTCGGTCATGTCAGACCTCACCCTTCTCGGCCACGCCAGCCGGCTTCCCCAGCGCCCGGAGGACGCGACGCTGGAGACGTTCCCCAATCGTACGCCGCAGCGCGATTACTGGATTCACCTCGACTACCCGGAGTTCTCCTCCGTTTGTCCCGTCACCGGTCAGCCGGACACCGCGCGGCTGCGCGTTGCCTATGTGCCCGGAGACAAGTGCCTCGAAACCAAATCGCTGAAGTACTACCTCGCGTCATGGCGCAACACGCCGCTCTTCAACGAGGACATCGTGAACCGCATTCTCGATGACATCATCGCCGCCTGCGCTCCAAAAAGAGCCATCGTTCGCGGCGACTTCTCCGCGCGCGGCGGCATCAGGCTGACTTGTCAGGCCGGCACGCCTGCGGGCGTGGTGGAGAATCCGTTCGGGCTGTGAAAACCCGGGGAGGAAAGAATTGGGCAAAGGCGCTTTTTCACGCTGCGGCTCACAGCCGTCCGACGCGGAAGTAGATCCTGAGCTTGGTGCCGGGGATGCCTTCGATGTCGAGGTCGGTTTCGGTGCCTTCACTGGCGGTACAGATCATCACGGGAGCCCAGTTGGTGAGATCGGTGGATGACTGGACCTGATAGTTGACGCCGGGTTCCGAGCGCCAGCGGAGGTTGAAGGTGCGGGTGCCGGCGGGACCGGCGCGAAGAGAGTAGAGAGTGACGACCGGCATCGGAGTGATGTTCAGGTAGTAGCGTCCGCGGTCCCCGAATTCATAGCCGTCAATGACGATGCGGTAGGTGACGCCGGCGGTGGCGGACAGGACGACTAAGCTGTTGGCACCGGTGTTGCCGGAGTCGTCGTCGGCACCCAGCAGCGTGAGCGCGTTGAGAGCGGTTCCGGTATAGACGGCGAGCACGGTGTCAAACTGGCTGCCCTCCGTGTCGATAACGTAATTGCCTGATCCGGGCGCGGTCCATGTGAACCACACCGAACCGGAGGCGGGTTCGGAGTCCGGGAAGTGCTGCGGTTCGTTCGGCTGCGCAGTGGCCGTGCTGTTGGTGCCGGTGATGTTGACAGCCGGCGGGCTGCCGAGGGCTGTTGGTACTGCGAAGGAGTCGTTGGCCGGTGCCGCCACGCTGCCGATCTGGAGACGGATTGCGCCGGTTCCTCCGTTGTAGCCCCCGGCCCGGAGGCGATAAACCGTGCCGGCAGTCGCCTTAAAGCTCAACAGCGACGTGTTGCCAGTGCCGCCGTCGTCGTTCTCACTGACGAGTGTTAGGGTCGCGGGTGTGGAGCCGGTATGCACCGACAGCACGGTGTCTAAAGTACTTCCGAGAGTGTCCACCAGCACGGTGCCCGCAGCCGGAGCCGTCCAGGTCCACCACACTGAGGCTCCAAGGTTGGCGGTCGCCGGCTCTCCGGGTTCCATCGTGGCGTTGTCATTGCAGGTGACATCACTCGCGGACGTGCCTGAAAGAGCGTTGGCGTTGGCGAAGTCATCGTTCAGCGGGCGCGCGATCACGCCGGGCTGAGCACTGAGCACGAACGGCACGCCGGTGGCGCCGGCGCTCACATTGGTGCCGACCGGTGAGAAGAGCCGGGCCGTCTGCACGTCGAAGCGGGAGAGGCGACCCGGCGCGGCCCACAGGCCGAGGAAAGCCGCGCCGCTGATCTCGTTGTGGATGAGTTCCACCTCGTAGGTGCCCTCGTCGAGAAAGACCTGGCCAAAAACATCGGCGCAGCAGCCACTGGTCTGGAAGCCATCGAGCATGGCGACCGGTGCAGCCCCTCCGGCGACGATCCAGCCGCGGCTGCCCGGGATGCGGAGGCGCACGCTGTCGTCGGCGAGAATGCAAAAGGTATAGTCGCCGTCTTTCGGCACGGTGATGACGGCTCGCGCTCCGAGGGCGAAATTGTTGTCATCGCCTGGTAGATTCCCCGGGAAGTCCGCCTGGGTTCCTCCGTGCCCTCCGCCGCCGGCCTGAGGATCGGTGAAGTTGATAGCGGTGTGACTCGAGGTCACGGTATTTGCCGGTGCGACGGCTGCCGGGGTGACGGTGAATCCCGAATTCTCCACGTCGTAGTTAAGATATTTTGTGGCCGGATCGTTGTCGATCGCCCGGGGAGCGCCCTGACCCGTGGGGGAATTGCTGGAGGTCGGAACCACCGGATTTCCGGAGACGGTGACATCCGCGCCTGTCGCATCAAGGAACTCCACTTCGGCGATCTGCATGCTGGCGACGTCCCCTGCCGGGACACTGTTGCGGTCCCTCACCGTGGGGAAGGTGAGGCGGTAACTTTTGTAAGCTGCGGGATTGGGGAAGCTAACGGCCGGTCCGGCGGTGAGCCGGGCGGTGGTCAGGCCGGTGTTTCCGGTGGCGAGAGTCACCCACGGTCCGGCGGCGGCGGTGCCCTGCGTCCCTTCCATGATAAAGGTCATGGGGTCGCGCGCCGGAACATCTGCGGCACTGGTGAAGCGCAGGCCGGTCACTGGTCTGGTGCTGCACCAGAGCGCGTTTAATTGCGTTATGGCCGCCGCGAGCGAGTTCGCGCCGTTGCGGATCACGTCCACGCTCCATCCGTTCGGTGATGGCGCGCCGAGGCTGGAGGCACCGCCGTCTGCGGGATCGCCGATGAGCCGGAAACCGGTGTCCATCACCGTCTTCGCACCGCGGGCGGCAAAAACTTCCGCATAGGCGCCGGCGTTGCGGTCCCAGGTTAGGAATTCCACCGGATAGACGCCGGGCCTGAGATGGCAGACGCCGAGTGTGTCGGAACTTCCCGTCGTGCCCGGAAAACTCAGGCTGTCGCCGCTGTGGGCGGGATTGGCGGGGTTCGCCGCATTCAGCCGCGTGCTGCTGATGAAGGCGGCTCCGAAAACGCGGAGCCGCGCGCCGTCGTCGCTGGAGAATCCAAACGTGTAGTCATCCTCTTCGGTGACGCGGATGAACGTGCGGGCCACGGTGACGAAGTCGTTGTCGTCCGCGGCGGTGTTGGAGGCGAACGGCACATCGCCTTCAAAGTAGCCGCTGCCGTTAGGGCTGGTCTGCGGGTCGGCGAAATTGATGACCAGTTGGGAACTGGCCACCGTGGTGGCTGCGGCATCCGCCACCAGGGCCTCGGCGTCCGCCAGCGTGTTCAGGGCAGTGGCCGGAGAGCGGAAAATGTCCCGCACTTCCCACGTGCAACTCTGCAATACGCCGGCCTCCGCGGCACCGATGTCCGCCTTCCCCCACATCACGCGAGGGAGACCCCGCTGGTCGGTCATGCCAAGGAGGGCCGGCGTGGCCGTGATGCGGTCCAGTGCCTGACTTCCGGGCCGCGGCAGCATGGTTTTCGCCGGCCCGCCGTTGTCGGCCAGCGGGGTGAGAAAGGCATTGAGTGGCACCGCGGCGGTGCCGGCGAGGTCACCACTGGCATTCGGCAGACCGGCAGGGAACTGCGCGGTGACGCTGGTATTGTTACCGATAAGATTGCTGCCAAGGCGGGTGAGAGTTCCTGATTCAAAATTGATATCCGGGCCCGCCGTTCCGGTGTTCCCGGCCACGAGAGAATTTTCCAGAGCCTGAGTTCCCCGGGCAACGATCCCGCCGCAGCAGGTCGTGCCGGCATTTCCGGTGACCGTGCAGTGGCGAAGTGTCAGCATTCCTCCGGCGATATTGGTAATGGCTCCGCCAAACGCTGCGGTGTTTCCGGTGAACGTGCAATTCACCAGTGTCGCCTGCCCGGCATTGCGAAGTCCGCCGCCACCGCCCGTCGCCGCATTCCCATGCACCGTGCAGTTTTCCATGCGGAGAGAGCCGGTGCTGTCCACTTGCAGTCCCCCGCCTTCAACGCTGCGGCCCTTCGTCACGGTCATTCCCCGCAATGTTAGACTTCCCGTTCCGCTGACAGCAAAACTCCGCGCCAGATCGTTTCCGCTCACCATCACGCCGACGGGGATCGCTGTCGCGTCGATGGTCACGCCACCGGCGTCGGTGACGCCGAGTTCAGTGACCAGCGTGATGGCGTCTTCGGGCTCTCCGCCGAAGACTCCGGGATCGAACCCGATGAGATCGTCCCCGGCGCGGCCTGCGGCATCCGCCAGTGCCTGCCGCAGGGAGCCAGGCCCGCTGTCGGCTGTCGAGTTGACCCGGAAGCCCCGCTCCAGTGTGAAGGCAGAGAGCGTGGGATTCCGGTCGAGGCTTGAGTCCGCGACACCGGTGCCGTCCAGTTCGATGGTGGCCTTGTCGCTGGTGGAAACGAACGGGTGCGTGATGACGAGCGGCTTGCCAGGTGTGGAAGCGGTGCCGGAAGCATCGAAATCCTGAAGGCGAAAATCGTCGAAGATCGTGGTCCCGTTCACCTTAACATCGAAGGCCCGGTCGCAGCACTGTTCCACGAAGAGAAGCTGGAGTTTGTAGCCGCGGCCCGCCTGGAGATTGTCCAGAGTGACGGTCAGCTTGCCCGGGCTGGTGCCGTTGTGGCGAACGGAGCGCATTGCCAGTTCCAGCCGGTCGTCGTTCGTCGTTGCGCCGTACGCCGGCGACGACCAGGCATCAATAACAGCAGTCGCTCCGTTGAGGCTGACGCCAGCCGCAGTGTCAGCAGTAAATATAGCATCGCCGATCTGGCCCGGCGCACCATTGGTTCCCATATTCACCGCGTAAGGGAAGTCGCCCTGGAGGTCCAGCCCCTCGCCGGAATCGCCGCCGTTGAAGGTGCCGCAGGAAGTGAGGCGGATGTTGTCGAAGTGACTGCGCCCGGTGCCCGGCGATTCGAGTTTCACCCGGAGAGGTGTGCCGATCAATCCACCGCTGCCTCCGGTAGTGTGACGATGAACCATTTGGCCGAAGGTGCCCGCCGCCAGAGTCGAGGCATTCAGATCCGTCCAGTTGTGGGCTGTCTCTGCTGCGTTGGTGAAGACGATGCGGCTGATGTTGGCGGCATTCGTCTGACCGGCCCGGTTTCCCGCGGCGGCCCTAAGCGCGTAAATGGTGAATGGTTGCCAGGTGACCCACTGAAAGTCCTGCCACACCTGCCACCCCTGCTCCACGCCGAGGTGATTGTTCCCGCCGTTGTTGAACCCGGCGATGTGCTGCACGATCCGCTCCGACGGGTCAGTGCCGGCATCGCTCCAGCCGGCGAGTGTAGTGGTGGACGATCCTGCGCTCAGCGGGGGCTCTTCGAAGCTCGCGTTGTTCGCCGGGATGACCCCGGCGAGGGCGGTGGTTCCAGACAGCAGAAGCGCTGCGAAAGCAGCCGGCAGAAAAGAATGCGGAGTCATAGGTCGGTGAGGATGGACGCTCGATGTGAGCGAACGGTCATTTTATAGTAATACACGATAATGCCAATTATTGCTGAAAAACGGCTAAATTTATGCAGGCGACACGGACGTCAGCTATGGGCCTGATGCGGGTGCCGGATTGGACAAGCGGAGGGGATTGATCTATCGCCCGGGATGAACCGCACTCTTACACCGGCAGTTTCCTGCCGCGCACGCCACACTCCTGAGTTTCCTGCCACATGAAAGCCGTCGTCCTGCTCAGCGGCGGCATGGATTCCGTGACGGCACTATATCATGCCGCGGCGGAGCACGACGTCACGGACGCGTTGTCTTTCGACTACGGATCGAAACACAATCACCGCGAGATCCCCTTCGCACGGTATCACGCGGAGAAACTCGGCGTCCGGCACACGGTGATCCCGCTGCCCTTCATGGCTGAGCATTTCGCGTCCGATCTTCTGCAATCCGGCGGAGACATTCCCGACGGGCATTACGAAGAGGAAAGCATGAAGCGCACCGTCGTTCCGTTCCGCAACGGTATCATGCTGAGCATCGCCGCTGGCTTCGCGGAAAGCCGCGGGGCGGGCGGGCTCGTCATTGCGGCGCACGCCGGTGACCACGCGATCTATCCCGACTGCCGGGAGGCCTTCATGCTGGCGATGGGCGACGCCATTCGTCTCGGCACTTACGCAGAGGTGCAGGTGCTGCGTCCGTTCATTGCCCTGACAAAAGCACAGATCGCCGCCCGCGGTGCGGCGCTGGGAGTGGATTTTGCGCAGACGTGGAGCTGCTACAAAGGCGGGGCCATTCACTGCGGCACCTGCGGCACCTGCGTGGAACGGCGCGAAGCCTTCCAGCTTGCCGGGCTGGATGATCCGACGGACTACGCCAGCCGCGCTCCGCTGCCGGAGAGATGAGATTGAACAGGAGGAAGTAGAGGAAGCAGAGAATTCGAGAGTTTGCTAAAGCCTTCCGGCCTCTGCTCTCTCTGCTGCCTCCTGTTGAAAACTGCCTCATTGCTTCTGCGGCACGTTCCAGCAAGGAAACGCCATGACCATTGCCGGCCCCAATCACGAAGTCTGTGCCACGCTAGATCCCGCCCGCGTGCCCTCTCCCTCGTTTGTCGTGGACCTCTCCCGGCTGCGCAGAAACCTGGAACACCTGCGCATGGTGAAGGAACGCGCGGGCTGCAAAATTCTGCTCGCGCAAAAGGGCTTCAGCATGTGGGCCGTCTATCCACTCATCGCGCAATACCTCGACGGCACCTGCAGCAGCGGACCGTGGGAGGCAATGCTGGCGCGCGAAAAATTTCCCGGCGAATGCCATGTCTATAGCCCGGCATTCACCGCTGAG
>JANNVM010000349.1:0-2535 GCA_031414455.1 Verrucomicrobiota bacterium | reverse complement strand
ATGGCTCCCATGTCTCCGGGACCGGGCTTTTCCACGCCGAAACTGTCAAACACCTGGACCTCGTATTCGCCCATGACGTAGATGCCGCTGTTCGAGCCCTTGGGGACCATGACTTCAATCTCAAGGCGCATGTCGCCATACTTTTCTTTAGAGGCGATGTCGTGACCCTGGCCGTGACCGGTGACGGCATTCACCAGCGCGGTGCCGCCGGGTTTGACTTCGAGGGCTGAGGGTTTGGTGGCACTCACGGTTGCTTCGCCTACCGCCCACTTGCCTTCCGCCTTGTTTTTGACCTCCCAGTTGGTTAGATCCTTGCCGTTGAATGGAGCCTCAGGTCCGGCGAGCGCCGCGAGAGGAGTGGTGAACAGGAGGAGTGAGGAGAGCAGGCTGAGTTTCATGGTATGGAATTGGGCTGGTCCAAACGTTCGGGGACGCTGCATCTTTTCAGGAGCCCTTTGGTAATGGCAAGTCCGCGCGGCCATAAATGCGGCGATTGTCTTCCAGGAAACCCGGCGGATGGATCGCAGCTCCGCTCTTCAAGAATTTCCCATACCATGAAACGAACCCTTCTGCTCACGACCCTAGCCATTCTACCAGCTCTCGCGGACGCGCGTAACATGGAAACGAAACCGGCCGACCCTTATTTTGCCAAATATGAGCCGTTCAAGGCCCCGGCACCCGCGGGGCTGCTGCTGAAGAAGGGCGACCGGCTCGCGATTTGCGGGGACTCGATCACGGAGCAAAAGATGTACAGCCTGCTGATGGAAGCCTACCTCACGGCGGCGCTGCCGGAACTGGAAATCACCGTGAGACAGTACGGCTGGAGTGGCGAGCAGGCGGGCGGGTTTTACGCGCGAATGAAGAACGACGTGCTGCGCTTCAAGCCGGCGATCGCGACGACCGCCTACGGCATGAACGATCACCGTTACGTTCCTTACAAAGAGGAAATCGGAGCGGAATACCGGAAGAATCAGACGGCGATCGTGGAGGCGTTTCAGCAGGCGGGCACGCGGGTGGTGCTCGGGTCGCCGGGAATGATTGCGAGTGTGCCGGGCTGGGTGAAGACGGCCAACGGCACCTGGGAGGATCTCAACAACAGCCTCTGCAAACTGCGCAACATTGACATTGAAATCGCTGAGGAGAAAAAAGCGGCATTCGCGGATGTGTGGATGCCGATGGTGCTGGCGTCCTTCGCCGCGGAAAAGGCCTACGGTCAGGAATTTGATGTGGCCGGCGATGACGGGGTGCATCCGGGCTGGGCGGGTCAGGTGCTCATGGCAGAAGCGTTCCTCCATGCGCTGGGCGTGGATGGACGGATCGGGACGCTGACGGTGGATCTTGCCGCCAACAAGGCGCAGGCGGACGAGGGCCATGCCGTGAAAGCCTTTGCCAATGGCAAACTCGACGTCACCAGCAACCGCTGGCCGTTCTGCACCGGCACCGGTCCGCTGGACAAGGATAACTCCATGCGCGCCGGCATGGCGCTGGGTAAATTCGATGAACGCTTCAACCGTTTCACTTTGAAAGTGTCAGGATTGACAACGGAGAAGGCGAGTGTCGCATGGGGGCCGGAGACGAAAACATTCACCAAAGAGCAGCTCGCCGCGGGAGTGAATCTTGCCGCCGAATTCCAGGCAAATCCCTTCTCTGAGTCGTATGCGAAGCTCTGGAAAGCCGTGGCTGACAAGCAGGCGTTTGAGACGAAACAGATCAAACAGATCTTCCACGGTGCCGAGGGAAAGAAGGACATGGAAGCCGCCGTCATCGCCACAGAAAAGGAGCGTACGCCGCTCGCGGAGGCGATCAAGGCCAGTCTGCACCCGGTGGAGCACACGGTGACGATCACGCCGGTGCCGTGATTTAGCGTTGCCCGGTTTGGAATTCTCAATGTCCGGATAAACGGGTTCAAGGAAATCATCCTCTGTTCCAAAAATTACCGTCCCTTCCGGCGGAACGACACCCAAGCGCCTTTTCTCCGCTTATCAGGATGCCATTTGTCGATCAGGATGCCATTTATCGTTTTATGCATCTGACCGACCCCGTTCCCTGGCCCCATTCCCCAACGAACGCTCAGAGCGCTATAGCGTAACCTGGCCGTCAGAGTTCAATCCGGTTTCGTGACGGTTACGAGAGGGGGGGGGGCCGCCGCGGCACCGCCCCGCCAGAATTGCCAGCCGAGCCGGCGACGAACCACATCGGTCATTCCCATCCCGGCCAGTTGTTCCTGATATTGTGCCGTGGCCCGAACGTCCGTAATCATCAGTCTGCCACCGGGGCGCAGCACTCGCACGGCCTCTGTGATCGCCTTCTGCCGGCCGGCACTTCCCCGGCTGTTATGGATGGCCAAACTGGAAAGCACCACATCGAAGCTGTTGTCTGCAAAAGGCAGCGCCATCATATCGCCCGTCTGCAGTTCCGCCCGGTCGGGCACTCCCTCCGCGACGGCATTGCGCCGCGTGGCCGCTTCACCATTCCCGGACTGATCGGCTCTTTGCCAAAGATCCACGCCGACGGCGCGTCCCGTGGTCAGGCGCT
>JANNVM010000348.1:0-4105 GCA_031414455.1 Verrucomicrobiota bacterium | reverse complement strand
CGGCTTTGTAAGCCGCTCGCCAAGTCAAGCCACTCGCCAAATCAAGCCTCGACAGCCGAGGCGGCTTCCAAAGCCGCGGTCCCGGGCATGCCCCGCCGGGCTTGCGTTCGTCAGGCGCGCGCCTACATCGCGCCGCATGATTCTCAATGACTGCACGGCAGTAATAACAGGAGCAAGTTCCGGTCTCGGCGCGGAGTTTGCGCGACAGCTTGCGCCACTGGCGAAGTCCCTCGTGCTTGTTGCGCGGCGGGAAACAGAGCTCGCCACCCTCGCAGAGGATTTGCAGCGCACGCATCCCGCTCTGCGCATTGTCGCCATCCCGTGCGACCTCTCCGACGCCGAACAGCGCGGGCAATTGCCAGGGCATCTCGCGTCGCTTGGTCTCCTTGTGAACGTGCTCATCAACAGCGCCGGCGTCGGCGACTATGGCGCGTTCGCCGACGGCGTCTGGTCACGCATCGCCCCGATGCTCGACGTCAACATCACCGCCCTCACCCACCTCACCCACCTCTTTCTGCCCGACCTCAAAACCCACGCCCCGTCCGGTATCCTCAATGTCAGCAGTCTCGCCGGCGAACTCCCCATCCCCGACTTCGCCGTCTATGCCGCCGGCAAAGCCTACGTCTCCCGCTTCAGCGAAGCCCTCCGCCTCGAACTCCGCGCCGACCGCATCGCCGTCACCGTGCTTTGCCCCGGGCCGGTGAAAACCGGATTCGGCGCCGTCGCCGAACGCACCGGCGAGACCACTCCCAAAATGTCCGCCGCCTATCAAACCAAAGAACGTGTCGTCCGTCTCGGCCTGCATGCGCTGGAGAAAAATCGCGCCCGCGTCTTCCCCGGCTGCATCGTCCGCGCGACCTCACTGCTAGTAAACGCCCTCCCCATGCCCCTCCTGCGCCTCATCATGGGCCGGAGACCGCGCAAGCCCCGGCCTGCCCTGTGAGGTTCAAGGCGGCACGTAGCCCTTAGGCGCTTTGGTAGGATCCGGGCGCGGCGTGGGCGGCGGCGGGGTAACTCCCGCATCGCGCATCACGCTGTGGAGGGCTTCAAGGGTTTCGGCGGACGGTTTGAAGTTCCCGGGGCGAAAGCCTTCGGCGATCATCAACGGCGTCCGGCCATACTTGTTCTTCCGGTTCCACGTTTCAATTTTTGCGCCGTGAGCCGCGAGATACTGCACCATCTTTGGCAGGCTCTTATAGGCCGCGCCGTGCATGGCGGTTTCGTCTTTGTTGTCCACTGCGTTCACGTCCGCGCCGAGCGAGAGCAGCCAGGTAACAGCGGCGAGGCATTCGGCTTCGGTGCCGGCCTCTTCATCAGGGGCATAGCAGCCGAGGCCGGCGGCGGCCATGAGCGGCGTGGAACCGTCAGCATTAGGCAGCCGGGGATTGGCCCCGAGTTCGACGAGCAGTTTCATCATCTCCAGATCGGCGGTCTGCGACGCGAGCAGGAAGGGCGTGGCCCCGGCGCGATTGAGTTTGGCCGCGCCGGATTCGCCCCGCTTCAGTTTCGTGTTCACATCTGCGCCGGCGGCGACGAGTTGCCGGATGAAATCGATGCTGGTGAGTTTTCCCGAGCCTTCGGGCGGCGGCTGGCCGTCGATGTCGTCGCCACGATTCGGGCGACGCACCCGGACGAGGGCATGCAGCGGCGTGAAGCCGGACCGCTCGTCATTGGGATCCGCGCCGGCCTTAGTGAGTTCCATCGCGAGTTCGAAGTGACCATTCTCCACCGCCAGCAGCAACGCACTGGTGCCATTGTCAGGCTGACGGCCGCCGCCTTTCGCTGTCTCTATTGCTTCGTTTGCCTCCGCGCCGGCCTTGAGCAGTGTGCGCACGACTTCGCTCCGGCCATTGCGCGCCGCGAAGAGCAGGGCGGTGAAGCCCGACTTGAGCCTTACCCGAAAGTCAGCCCCGGCCTCGATGAGCGCCTGCACCGCCGCCGCATGACCATCGGCTGCCGCCCACATAAGTGCCGTCTGACCTTTGTGATCCGCGGCCTCAATCTTTGCGCCGCGCTGGAGCAACACCTTCACCGGTGCCACGCGTCCGGTGCGCGCCGCCGTCATGAGCACCGTCTCGCCGCCGGGCAGCGTGGTGTTCGCATCCGCCCCGGCTTCGAGCAGTGCGGTGACGATAGCGGCATTGCCATTTACACACGCGAGCGAAAGCGGTGTCACGTGATAGCGATTCTCCGCCGTGGCCTTCGCGCCGGCCGCCAGCAGCGATTTCACCGTCTTCGCATCATCACGGTGGACCGCCCAGTGCAGCGCGGTGCTGCCGTCGGCCTGTGTGGCATTCACTGCGGCTGGTTCCGCGAGCAGTGCAGCCACGCGCGGCCAATCGGATTTCTCCGCGGCATCCGCAAGCAGTGCCGGCGCAGCGTCGGCGGCGGGTGCGCTGGCAAACAGCAACGCGATGACAACCCCGGACGTGCATGATGAAATCATCATTGTCCTGCGCGCTGAAAGCGCAGCCACATACCAGGCCGGGGCAACGCCCCGGGGAACGGGGATCCCAATTCGATTGAGCCCTGAAGGGGCGAAACAATCGGACATCGGCCCGTTGTTACGCCCCTTCAGGGCTGGCGGAATAGGCGGATTCATACGTCGGTTGTGATGCCCCCGGTTCTTCTACCGTTCAAATGACAAGCAGTTCAAACAGCCCGTCCACTTTGCCCGTACTGTCGGCGAACTGGTCAAGGCGCACGCCGGCCCGGTCGAGCAGCGTAAGATGAAGATTCGCGAGCGGCACGGGTTTTTCGAAGCGATGGTGGCGCCCGCCTTTCATGCCGTGCGCCGCGCCACCGGCGACAATGACCGGCAGGTTGATGTGGTCGTGGACATTGGGATTTCCCATGCCGCTGCCATAGAGCAGCAGCGTGTGATCGAGCAGCGAGCCGTCGCCGTCGGGCGTGGCTTTGAGTTTCTGGAGATACTCCGCGAACAGCGAAACGTGGAAGCGGTTGATCTTCGCCATGCGTTCGATTTTGGCAGGATCATTGCCGTGGTGGGAAAGCGGATGATGCGGATCGGTGACGCCGGCCTCTGGATAGACGCGGTTACTCGTTTCCCGCGCGAGTTGGAACGTGGTGACGCGCGTGACGTCGCCCTGAAACGCGAGCACCTGCAGATCGAGCATGAGCCTCGCGTGCTCCGCATACGAGGCCGGCACGCCAACGGGACGGTCCAGATCCGGCAGTACATCGTCCGCGACACCCGCCGCCGCTTTCTGAATGCGGCGTTCCACATCGCGCACCGCCTCGAGGTAATGACTAACCTTCGCGCGGTCGGCGGGGCCAAGCTCGCGGCTGAGGCGGTTCATGTCATCCTTCACAAAATCCAGGAGACTGGCACGTTTGCGCAGCGCGTCGGCGCGGTCGGTCTTGCTGCCGCCTTCACCGAAAAGCATTTCGAATACGATGCGCGGATGCGCCTCCGCCGGCAGCGGCGTGGTCGGCGATGCCCACGAGAGGTTGTTTTGATAGACACAGGCGTAACCGTTGTCGCACTGACCGACCACCTGCATCATATCCATGGACAATTCGAGCGACGCCAGTTGCGTCTGCTTTCCCAACTGCTGCGCCGCCATCTGGTCCACGGTAGTGCCGAGGAAATAATCGTTGCTCTCCGTATGCCGGGCCCGCGCGCAGCTCAGGAACGCGGCGTTCGACGTGGCGTGTGTTCCGGGATAGGCGTTGCGCAGTTCGAGGTTCGTCAAAATGGAGACGTCGCTCTTCACCGGCGCCAGCGATTCCAGAATGAACGACAACTCCTCGAGTTTCCCGCTGCCAGGAGGCGTCCAGCGCGGCATGTCCGCGCCCATTGGCATGAAGAAATAGCCAAGCCGTTTGGCAGGTGTCGCGGCGGTCTTTTCGGCGGCCATCAGCGCGGGCACCATCGCGTCAAGCAATGGCAGCGCGAGAGTGGTGCCCATGCCTCGCAGAAATCGCCGGCGGGGAATGGAAATGCGGGTGGTGAAGGTGCTCATGGTTTTGGGTGTTTGCCGTGGACAGGGACCTGCCCCGCCCCGGCGATCAGAACACGGAAGCGTCAAGGATGGCAAGAACATCCTCCAGCACCTCCTGAGGCGCGCGCTCAATCAGCTTC
>JANNVM010000347.1:0-2983 GCA_031414455.1 Verrucomicrobiota bacterium | reverse complement strand
CCGCCGCCTTCACGATGCGCCGCGGCTCAAGCTCCAGAGCACCTGGACCACGCCGCAATGGTCGCCGCTGCCGGCGCTGGATGAGAGCAATCTCGGCGCGGTGCTGCGGCGTGTGCTCAGCGACTTCGCCGTCGTGAGCCGGGAGCCGGTCATACGCGAATACGATCACGAAGTGCAGGGCAATACCATGCTCAAGCCGCTTGCCGGGGCGACCGGCGATGCGCCGCAGGACGGCAGTGTTATTCGCGTGGACGGCAGCCAGCGGCTGATCTCGCTGGCGCTCAGTCTCCTGCCCGAGTGGGGAAAATACGATCCTCACGCCATGGGCCGGGCCTGTGTGGACGAATGCGTACGCCAGTTGATCCTGACAGGAGCGAATCCTGACAAGCTCGCGATTCTCGACAACTATTGCATGGGCAACCCCTACGACGCCAGGGAACTCGGCGCGCTGGTGGAGTCAGCCCGCGGTCTCGCGGAGGCGGCGACTGTGTATGGCACGCCGTTCATCAGCGGGAAGGATTCGTTCTATAACTTCTTCAATACTGACGACGGCCCGGTCAGCATTCCGGTCACCGCACTTATCAGCGGCCTTGGCATCGTCGAGGATGCCAAACACGTCACCGGCAGCAGCATTCGCGGCGACGGTCACGTCCTGTGCCTCATCGGTGGCCCGGAATCCGGCAAGGCGCGCGAGAGCCTCGGCGGCAGCGTCTATGCCCGCACCGAGAACCTGACCAACCAGCCCGTGCCGCAGTTCGACCCCGTCAAAGCCCTCGCTTCCTACCGCGCCTATCACGAATGCGTGAAGGCCGGCCACATTCTTAGCGCCCACGATGTCAGCGAGGGTGGTGTCGCCGTGACGCTCGCCGAGATGGCCTTCAGCATGAAAGCCGGCGTCTATGTCGTGCTCCTGCCGTCGGCGACAAATCCGGTGGTGCAGTTGTTCGACGAAACGCCCGGCCAGTTTATCATCGAAGTCGCCAAGGAAAACGTGAAAGCCGTCCAGGCCGCCTTCCACGGCGTGTCGTTCACCCACCTCGGTCACACCACGAAAACGCACCGCCGCCTCCAGGTCGCCGCCGATGTGGACAAGCTCCTCATTGATGAAGACCTCGCCGAACTGAAGGCCCTCTGGAAAGGCGGCCTCGCGAAGTGGTATTGAGTCGCAAATTCCAGCAGTGCTTCGGTTTGAAAAGAAACGTTCGCGCCGGAGCGGGAACGATGCCGTGTCGCGCGGGCATGGCTTTAGCCTGCCTGTGTTTGCTTGCTCGTTGGGAGGCGAACACGGGGAGGCTTCCGCCATCCCCGCGCTACGAGTCTCCTTCGAATATTCAAACTGAGACACTACGCAAAATCCAGGTCTGAGATCTCCCTGCCACCTGCCGGTATTCCTCCGGTCCGGTACCCTCTCACAATCTCTGATTCAAACTTTGGACGCGGCAGCCAGTAGCCTGACACATGCTTCAATCTGAGGCTTCATCTCCACCGCCGCGGGATGCCACAGGACACGCAACTCGCGGGTGAATCCCTCCAGCTCAGTCACCGGCACAGAATGCATTCCGATTTCTGTCGCCCTCCTCGCGATAAATTCCGGCACGACGCCAGCCATGCCTTTGCGGCTGGCGGCTTCCACCACCTGCGCATGGCTCGTGCATTCCACGACCGCCTGCGGCTGACTCCCGCTGTGCTTCATGGATGCCTCTACCGCCCGTCGGAGTTCAGAATCTCCTTCCGGCAGCGCCAGTGCCAGACGCTTCAAATTCACCCAACCCGCTTTGCCCAGCCTGCCGACGGTGGCATCCCGCGTGATCAGCCGCACCCCGTAGCGCAGCAGCCGTTTCGATTTCAAATCCGCGTGTCCTCCGCTGTCGTGCGCGATCCCAATGTCCAGCCGCCGGTTGCGAAGGCCTGACAGAACCGCGGCTCCCTGAAGATTCCGAAACACAAACTTCAATCCCTCCGGCGCACCCTTCGCAAGAAATGCCGGAATCAGAATAGCCTGAATCACGCTTTCACCGGCTCCGATCACCATCGGCACGCGCCCCGACTGGCTGGCTCCTACCAGCCCCTCCAGATCGGAAATAAAGCCCCGCACTGTTTTCTCCACCTGCCTGCCAAGATCGGTGAGCGAGTGCGGCGTCCGGCTGCGGTCAATCAACGGCGCACCGAAGAACGCCTCCAGTTCCCGCAGTTGCCGCGAGTAGAGACTCTGCCGGTTCGTGTTCCCTCCCGCCGCCGCCATCACACCGCCTTTCTCCGCCACGAGGCAAAGCGTTTGCAGGCGGTCCAGTGACAGACCTTTTTGTTCAGCGAAAGACGACATGACTTCGCAGTCATGTCCCATGCGGTCGAATGATTTGCAAGCCGCCAATCCGCCCGCTACTATCGGGCCATCAAAACGAAATGACTCCTGATCCAAACAAAATTCCAGACGACGACGGGCCCAAAAACAGGCTCAAAGAGGAAAGTCCGCCACTGCCGTCGCCGCGGCCTAATGCGCCAACCACGCGCCGTCATCCGCTCCAATCCTTCGGTCTGGCAAACTTCAAGGCCTTCGGTGCAAATGAGCAAACGATCCCGCTTCGCCCAATCACTCTGGTCTTTGGGCCAAACAGCGGCGGGAAGTCTAGCCTCATTCACTTTCTGCTTTGGATGAAGGACGTCGTGGAAGGCAAAGGACTGGATATTTACCATCCGGCCGCAGGAGGGGATTCCGTTGACCTCGGCGGCTTCAAACAAATGCGCCACGGCACCGAGCCTGAGACGGCGATCAGTGTCAGGCTTCTATTGAAGGTCAAGGACGGCAAAGGCCGGGAACGCTGCCTGCAGTCGATTTCCACATTCGCCTCCTGTGCGCCTCCAAAAAATTACGTCCGCCGACTGAAGGCGCTGGTAGCGGAACGATTCGCCGACGTCTTGACCCGGAATTCACTCGAATCCCTCATCCCAAGATCCAGCACTTTGGAAGACTTCGTCATTAAGC